>NZ_BBOX01000121.1 GCF_001553455.1 Streptomyces hygroscopicus subsp. hygroscopicus | reverse complement strand
GGCTGGCGCTGGCGGCCGCCGCGCTCGCGGCCGCGGCACCACCCGGCGCGGAGCACACGGGCGCGGAGTCCTCGCGGGCATCCGTCCCGGCGACATCCGCCCCGGCGGGAGAGGACCGGCGGGGCGACTCGCGCCCGGCCATGGTGTCGGCGCCGGTCCGGATCGCGGACGCGGCGGCGGTGCGGCTGCTGCACCCGGGCGACCGGGTGGACGTGCTGGCCACACCGCTTCCGGGGGCCGTACACACCCGATCGTCAGCCCCTGCGGCGCGGGTGGTCGCCCGCGGGGTCCGGGTGGCCGAGGTGCCGGGTGTCCGGGGCGGCCGCGCGGTGGACGAACGGGCCACCAGTGGCCCGCCGGGTGCCGCCGCGGACACGGTCGGCGACGACGGCGCGCTGGACGGAGGAGTGGACGGCGGCGGGGCACTGGTGGTGCTGACGGTGCCGCGAGCGGACGCCACCGCGCTCGCCGGGGCCGCGGCCGGCTCCCGGTTGGCGGTGACGCTGTGCCGCTGCTGACTTCCCCGACTCCTCTGATGCCCCTCTCACCTGCGGGTGTAGGTTGCGGAACCGTCCGCTCCAGCACCGACGCGGCGAAAGAGAGGCAGTGGGTTGAGCCAAGAGAAGGTGACCGAGGAGAAGCAGAGCGTCATGGAAGGGTTCAAAGCCTTCCTGATGCGCGGCAATGTGATCGATCTGGCCGTCGCGGTCGTCATCGGAGCTTCCTTCACCGCCGTCGTGAACTCGATAGTGAAGGGCTTCATCAATCCCATAGTCGGAGCCTTCGGCACGAAGGACCTCGAGAAGTACCGCTCCTGCCTCAAGGCACCCTGCGAGACCAATGCCGAGGGCACCGTCATCCACGGCATTCCCATCCTCTGGGGATCCGTGCTCTCAGCCGTGCTGACCTTCTTGGTCACTGCGGCGGTGGTGTACTTCCTGATGGTGCTGCCGATGTCACGCTATCTGGCGCGGAAGGCCGCCAAGGAGGCGAAGGCGGAGGAGGAGCAGTCCGTCACGGAGGCGGAGGAGATCATTCTGCTGCGGGAGATCCGCGACGAGCTGGTGGCGCAGCGCGGCGCCGCCCGCGACGGTGGCGGCAGCGGCTCCAGCGCCTAGAGGACCGTCAGAGGTGGTGGGGCGGCTTCTCGTCGAGGAACCGGGCCAGATCAGCGGCATCGCCGGCGCTGTCGCCGCCGGGAATCCGCTCGCCCCACCCGTGGTCCGTATCGTCCGACGACCGCTGCACCAGTGGATCGTCGAAGATCAGCGCGGCGGACGGATCGCGCGGTCCAGGGGCAGGGGCGGTGTTCATGCCTCAAGAGTACGGCCCGGTCAGCGGCTCGGTGTACCGGCCGAGCTCGTCGTGCCACCACAGGTCTCGCCCGGGGGTCCAGGACACCGGGCAGGCGAGCCGGTGGACCACCAGCACGGACCGCACCTCGGGGCAGCCGATCAGGGCCCGGTCGACGTGCCGCTTGAACGGCTGCGTCTCCCCGCGGTGCTGCCCGGCGTCCGCGGTGATGACGACCTTGGCACCGGCCTCCCTGATCCGGTCGCGCAGTTCATGGGGACGCAGCCCCACGGGGAGGCTGGCGCGGACGACGTCGAGCCGGCCGCAGGCGAGCGTGGCGATCACGGACTCGGGCACCAGCGGCAGATGCACCGCCACCCGGTCCCCGGCGCGGACACCGAGCCGGGTGAGTGCGGCGGCGGCCCGGGCCGCCTGGTCGAGCAGCTCGGCATGGGTGAGCTCCTCGGTGCAGTCCGGCTCGCTGATCCAGCGGAGGGCGACCCGGGCGGCCCGCCGAGTGTCGGCGGCCAGTGTCGGGAGCTCCTCCGTCCGAGAGGTACGGGGCACGGCGGTCTTCTTTCGGACGGGGGCGAACGGCATACGGCTCAGCCTGCTGCCACGCCATCAACGTCTGATGAACGCCCGCTATATGAGGGGTACTCAGCCCCTCGGTCACCCGCCGACGCCCCCTTCGGCGGTGTTCGCGGGACGACGGGTACGGAGGTGGTCCGCGCCTCGGTACCCGACCATGCCACGGCTTGCCGTGCTACGCATAGCTTCCATGAACGCCGAGCGGACAAACGTCGAACCAGCCCCCACCGGCCCGGCCAACGGCCTGACGGACATCCACGGACTGCGGGTGGGCCATGCCCAGTGGTCCGACAGCGGCCGGCTGACCGGGACGACCGTGGTGCTGGCCCCCGAGGGCGGTGTGGTGGCCGCGGTCGATGTACGCGGCGGCGGTCCCGGCACCCGGGAAACCGATGCCCTCGATCCGCGCAACCTGGTCCAGCGCGTCGAAGCCGTCGTGCTGACCGGGGGCAGCGCGTTCGGGCTCGACAGCGCCTCGGGGGTGGCCGCCTGGCTGGAGGAGCGCGGCCGGGGCTTCCGGGTCGGTCCCGATCCGGCGCACGTCGTTCCGGTGGTCCCGGCCGCCGCCCTCTTCGACCTGGGCCGGGGCGGCGACTGGCGGGCCCGCCCGACCGCCGCGCTGGGGCGCGAGGCGATCGAGGCGGCGGCCCGTTCGGAGCCGGGCGCGCCGGTCGCTCAGGGCAATGTGGGGGCGGGCACGGGCGCGGTGGCCGGTGGGCTCAAGGGCGGCACCGGTTCGGCCTCCACGGTGCTGCCGTCCGGTATCACGGTGGCCGCGCTGGCGGTGGTCAACGCCGCGGGCTCGGTTGTCGATCCCCGTACCGGTGTGCTGTACGGGGAGCACCATGGGCCGTGGACGGAAGGCGGGCCCCGCAGGCCCGGTAAGGCCGAGCACGCGGAGGCGATGCGCCGGCTGGCCGCCGCGCGGGAGGAGTCGGAGCGGCGGCGGGCCGCGTCGGTGCGGCCTCCGCTGAACACCACACTGGCCGTGGTCGCCACCGACGCCTTGCTCACCCGGGCCCAGGCGCACAAGCTCGCGGGCACGGCACATGACGGTCTGGCACGGGCCGTCCGGCCGGTGCATCTGCTGTCCGACGGCGACACGGTTTTCGCCCTGTCCACCTGCGGGCGCCCGCTGATACCGGAGGGCGGGCCCCAGGGTGCCGGCGATCCGGCGTTCGGGGTGCACCGGGAGGCCGGTGTGCTGAACGATGTGCTGGCGGCCGGGGCAGATGTGCTCACCCGGGCGGTGGTCAAGGCGGTGCTCGCGGCGGAGACCGTGGACGGTCCGGGCGGTGTCTTCCCCGCGTACCGGGATCTTTACAACAGCTGATCCCCGTCCCCCGGGCCGGAGAACAACTGATCCGGTGGGCCGGAGTAACTCAGATCCGCCGTCCCGGAGGAGAAGCAGAGACCGGCTGGGAGAGCCAGTGAGGCCGGGAGGCCGGTGGGGCCGAGATACCAGTGGGACCGGGAGACCAGTGGGGCCGGAGGAACGAAGAGAAGGGGGAGCGAGTTCACCATGGACACCGATCTACTGATCATCGGTGGTGGCCCGGCGGGCTGCGCCGCCGCCGTGATGGCGGCGAGCGTGGGAATGCGCTCGGTGCTGATCGAGGCGGACGACGCCCTGTGCGGGGCACTGCGGCGCATCCCTGTGGTGAGCAATGTCCTCGGCGCCGCCAGCGGCCCGGACCTGGCGGCCACGATCGAGGCCGATCTGGCGCGGTGTGATCTGTGCCGGGTCGAGTTGGGCGGGCGCGCAACGCTGGTCGAAGGCTTCGACGACCGCGTCGAGGTCACGGTGGAGCCGGTGGAGTCAGTCGAGCCCGTAGAGCCGGTGAGGCTCGGGGAGCCGGTGAGGCTCGGGGAGCCGGTGAGGCTCGGGGAGCCGGTGAGGCTCGGGGAGCCGGTGGGGTCCATCAAGCCGGTAGAGCCGACCGAGCCTGTAGAGCCGGTGAAGCCCGTGAAGCCGGTGGGGTCCGCGTGGGTGCGTGGGTCGCGGTTGACCGCCCGGTATGTGGTGGTCGCCACGGGTGTCGGGCCGCTGGGCCCGGAGGAGGCGGGATGGCTCGGGGGTGTGGCGGGCCGGGCGCTGCCGCCGCTGTGGGAGGCGGATCCGGCGGCGATCGACGACCGGACGGTGCTGGTCCTGGGCGCGGACCGGCCCCTCGGTACGGTGGCGCGGGCTCATCCGGAGCTGAGGACCCGCTTCGTGGTGGCGTATCCGCCCGAGGACGTCTACAAGACCGAGGAGATCCGGCGGGACGCCCGGGTGGAGCTGGTGGCCGTGCGGCGGCTGGAGTTCGGGTCGGGGTCGGCGCCGGTCACCGCCGAGATCCGGACAGTGGAGGGTGAGCGGCGGACCCTCACGGCCGATCTCGCCTTCCTCAACCTGGGCAGCGCCCCGGCTCCCCCGGCCGGGGCCGTGGTCGCCGACCGGGCCGGGTACTGCCCGCCTGGACGCCAGCATCCCAGGGTGTTCACCGCCGGTGATCTGCGGTCGGCTCGCTTCCAGCGGATCGCGACCGCCATGGGGTCGGGTGGCGAGGCCGCGCTCGGTGCCTACTACGCCTCGCGTGGCCTGCCCACGGGCACCGGCGGCGGACCGTCCACAGAGGTGGGCGGGCCGCCGCCGGATCCGGCGGGGGGTGGCTGAGATGCGGTCAGACCGCCACCGCCACCTTCGATTCCTCCTCGGTGGTGCCGCCCTCGGCTGCCTTGCCGTCGGCCTGGCCCGTGGGCTCCGGCTTCGCCGTCCTGCGCAGTCCCTTGAGGAAGACCACCAGACCGGCCGAGACCACCGTGCCCGCCACGATGGCCAGCAGGTAGAGGAACGGCTGACCGATCAGCGGGACCACGAAGATGCCGCCGTGCGGGGCGCGCAGCGTGCAGTCGAAGGCCATCGACAGGGCACCGGTGATGCCGCCGCCCACCATCGACGAGGGAATCACCCGCAGCGGGTCCGCCGCGGCGAACGGAATGGCGCCCTCGGTGATGAAGGAGGCGCCCAGCACCCAGGCGGCCTTGCCGTTCTCCCGCTCGGTCTTGGTGAACAGCCGTCCGCGCACGGTGGTGGCGAGGGCCAACGACAGCGGCGGGACCATACCGGCGGCCATCACCGCGGCCATGATCTTGAGGCTTCCGGAGGAGGGGTCCGACACCGCGATACCGCCGGTCGCGAAGGCGTAGGCCACCTTGTTGACCGGGCCGCCCAGGTCGAAGCACATCATCAGGCCGAGGAGGACGCCGAGGCCGATGGCGTTGGCGCCGGAGAGGCCGTTGAGCCAGTCGGTCATCGCCTCCTGCGCGGAGGCGATGGGCTTGCCGATCACCACGAACATCAGGACGCCGACGATCGCGGAGGAGATCAGCGGGATCACCACCACCGGCATGATGCCGCGCAGCGCCGCCGGGACCTTGAACCGCTGGATGCCCATGACGACCGCGCCCGCGATCAGACCAGCGGCCAGACCGCCGAGGAATCCGGCCTTGATGGTGGTCGCGATGTAGCCGCCCACGAAACCGGGGACCAGACCGGGCCGGTCGGCCATGCCGTAGGCGATGTAGCCCGCCAGCACCGGCACCAGGAAGGTGAACGCCGCGCTGCCGATCTGGAAAAGCAGCGCAGCCCAACTGCTGGTCTCGGTCCAGACGAAGTGGTCCGCGACGGACTTGGCACTCGCGATCTCGTAACCGCCGATCGCGAAGGCGAGCGCGATCAGCAGACCGCCCGCGGCGACGAACGGGACCATATAGCTGACGCCCGTCATCAGCCATGTGCGCAGCCGGGTGCCGAAGCCGTCGTTGGCCGTGCCGTCCGCGTCCATCGGCGCCGAGCTCTCCGCCGCGGTGTCGACCGGTGCGCCGGTCTCTCCCCGTGCGGCCTTCTCGCGGGCCTCCGCGATGAGTTCGGCGGGGCGGTTGATGCCCGCCTTCACTCCGACGTCCACCGTGGGCTTGCCCGCGAAGCGGGCCTTGTCCCGGACCTCCACATCGTGAGCGAAGACCACCGCGTCGGCGGCGGCGATGGTGGCGGCGGGGAGCTTGTCGAACCCGGCCGAGCCCTGCGTCTCGACCACCAGCTCGACACCGGCCTCGCGAGCGGCGTTCTCCAGCGACTCGGCGGCCATATAGGTGTGGGCGATACCGGTCGGGCAGGACGTGACGGCGACGATCCGGAAGGGGGCCGCGGGTTCGGGCGCGGCCTGGGAGGCACCGGAAGCGCCGGCGGAGGCGGCGGATTCGGCAGCCCCGGCGGTGGCGACCCTGGGGGCGGTGGCCCCTGGGGCGGAGGCGTCAGCGGAGGCATCATCCGAGACGGCTGCGGAGACGGCGGTCGTCGCAGCGGCGGACTCAGCGGTGGCAGCCGCGGTGGCAGGCTCCCCCGCGGCGGTCCCAGCGGCGGCCGCTTCCGGGGCGGAGGCCCGAGCCCCGCCGGTCTCCCCGGCGGCGGTCTCGTCCGCCCCCGGCTCCCCGGCCCCGGTCCGTCCGGCCCCAGTTCCTCCGGCCTCAGTTCCTCCGGCCTCCGCCCGCGTGGCCTCCGCCCGCGTGGCGGCGGGTGTGGTCTGCTCCTCACCCCGGATCAGGGCGGCCACCCGCTCCGGCCGGTCGGCGGAGCGCAGCGCGTCGGTGAAGTCGGCGTTCATCAGTTGCCGCGCCAGGCTCGACAGGATCGTCAGGTGATCGCTGTCCGCGCCCGCCGGGGCGGCGATCAGGAAGATCAGATCGGCCGGTCCGTCCGCCGCGCCGAAGTCGATCCGGGCCGCGCTGCGCCCGAAGGCCAGGGTGGGCTCGGTGACATGTGCGCTGCGGCAGTGGGGTATGCCGATGCCGCCGTCCAGACCGGTCGGCATCTGCTCCTCGCGCGCCGCCACATCGGCGAGAAAGCCGTCGAGGTCGGTGACCCGGCCGGCCTCGACCATGCGTTCGGCGAGCGACCGGGCGGCGGCTTCCTTGGTGTCGGCGGACAGGTCAAGGTCGACCAGATCCGCGGTGATCAGCTCACTCATCTCGCGGCTCCCTTGTGTGCGGCGCCGCCCTGGGGCAGGCGGGCGGACGGAGTGGGGACTGGGGGGTGGGAGTGGGGTCGGCAGGTCACGCGGGCTCCTTGAGCACACGGTCCAGCGGGATGTCCGCCGTGGTGACGACGGCGGACGGGTCGAGGTCGGCCGGGGTCGGCATGGCGCTGCCCGGGAGCTGCACCGCGGCCGCCCCGTGGGCCACGGCCGAGGCGAGCGCGGCGGGCCCGGATCCGCCCGCCGTGAGGAAGCCGGCGAGCGAGGCATCGCCCGCGCCCACGTTGCTGCGCACGGCGGCGACCCGCGCGGTGCCGAAGTAGGCGCCCGTCTCGTCGACCAGCAGCTGACCGTCGGCGCCCAGGCTGGCCAGAACGGCGCGGGCACCCTGCTCCCGCAGTTCCTCGGCGGCCTTGACCGCCTCGCCGACCGTGGCCAGCGGGCGGCCCACGGCCTGGGCCAGCTCCTCGGCGTTGGGCTTCACCACATCGGGGCGCTCGCGCAGGGCCGCGGTCAGCGAGGGGCCGGAGGTGTCCAGGGCGATCCGGGCGCCCGCCCGGTGGGCCCGCGCCACCAGTTCGGCGTACCACTCGGGTGCGAGGCCACGGGGCAGGCTGCCGCAGCAGGCAATCCAGTCGGCGCCGTCGACTCTGGTCCGAACGGCCTCCAGCACCGCCTCGGCCTCGGAGCCGGTCAGCTCGGGCCCGCCCGCGTTGAGCTTGGTGAGGGTGCCGTCGGGTTCGGCCACCGAGATGTTGACCCGGGTCGAGCCCGCCACGGGCACCCCCGCCGCCTCGATGCCCAGCTCCTCCAGCAGTCGCGCGAGGAGCGCGCCCTCCGGTCCGCCGAGTGGCAGGACGGCCACCGTGCGGTGCCCGGCGGCGGCCACGGCGCGCGAGACGTTGACGCCCTTGCCGCCGGGGTCGACCCGGTCGGCGGTGGCCCGCAGCACGGCGCCGCGCTCCAGCACCGGGATCTCGTACGTACGGTCCAGGCTGGGGTTGGGGGTGACGGTGAGAATCATGCGCGTGCCACTTCCGTGCCCTGGCGCTCGATGGCCAGGGCGTCCTGCGGGCTGAGCCCGGTGTCCGTGATGAGCAGATCGACGTCGTCGAGGCCGCCGAACCGGGCGAAGTGCTCCTGGCCGAACTTGGCGGAGTCCGCGAGCAGCACCACCCGCCGAGCCGCGGCGATCATGGCGCTCTTCACGGCACCCTCCGCGAGATCGGGTGTGGTGAGCCCGCCGTCCAGCGAGAAGCCGTTGGTGGCGAGGAAGACCACATCGGCCTTGAGCTCGCCGTAACCGCGCAGCGCCCATGCGTCCACGGCGGCCCGAGTGCGGTGGCGGACCCGCCCGCCGACGAGGTGCAGCGCGATCCCGGGGTGGTCGGCGAGGCGGGCGGCGACCGGCAGGGCGTGGGTGACCACGGTGAGCTTGGCCTCCAGCGGGAAGGCCGCGGCGAACCGGGCCGCCGTGGAGCCCGCGTCGATGATCACGCTGCCGTCGGACGGCAGCTCGGCGAGGGCCGCCCGCGCGATGCGGTCCTTCTCGTCGGCGGCGGTGGACTCGCGCTCGGCGAGATCGGGCTCGAAGTCCAGACGGCCGGCCGGGATGGCGCCCCCGTGCACACGGCGGACGAGCCCCGCCCGGTCGAGAGCGCGCAGGTCACGCCGTACGGTCTCGGCGGTGACCTGGAACTCCTCGGCGAGGGACAGGACATCCACCCGACCGCTCTCGCGGGCGAGCCGGAGAATCTCCTGCTGTCGCTCCGGTGCGTACATGTAGGTTTACGCCCCTTCCATGCCCGAACCTGTGATTTCGTGGTCAGATTACGGGGGCGATTCAGGAAAGTAAACAGAGTCGGGCACGAAACAAACTCGACCGGGCATCCCGCCCGCCATCGCTCGGCGGCATGGGACTCAGCGGCACGGGGCTTGACCGGCACG
This sequence comes from Streptomyces hygroscopicus subsp. hygroscopicus, assembly GCF_001553455.1. Classification (GTDB taxonomy): domain Bacteria; phylum Actinomycetota; class Actinomycetes; order Streptomycetales; family Streptomycetaceae; genus Streptomyces; species Streptomyces hygroscopicus. The sequence goes on along the minus strand of NZ_BBOX01000121.1, from coordinate 69,080 downwards.
GGCCTCAGCGGCGCGGGACATAAGCGAACCCCGGCGCCGGGGGGGGGAGAGGCGCCGGGGCTCGGTCCGGGGAAGAGAAGGGATCTGGTGGCTGGGGTCTGCTGCTGGGTCTGCTGGATCTGGATGAAGGACTCAAGCCGCTGCGTCAAAACCGGTCTGGCGGGCCATCTTCTTCAGCTCAAGCAATGCGTGCTTCTCGATCTGCCGGATGCGCTCACGCGTGAGGCCATGCTGCTTGCCCACCTCCGTCAGGGTGCGCTCCCGGCCGTCGTCGATGCCGTACCGCGCCTTGATGATGGAGGCGGTGCGGTCGTCGAGGCGGCCGATCAGATCCTCCAGCTCCTCACTGCGCAGCAGCGTCATCACCGACTGCTCGGGCGAGACGGCCGAGGTGTCCTCCAGCAGATCGCCGAACTGGGTCTCCCCCTCGTCGTCGACCGACATGTTCAGGCTGACCGGGTCACGCGCCCAGTCGAGCACATCCGAGACCCGCTCCATCGTGGAGCCGAGCTCCTCGGCGATCTCGGCGTGCTCCGGCTCACGGCCGTGCTCACGGTTGAACTCCCGCTGCACCCGGCGGATCCGGCCGAGCTCCTCGACCAGGTGGACAGGCAGCCGGATCGTCCGGGACTGATCCGCGATCGAGCGCGTGATGGCCTGACGGATCCACCACGTGGCATAGGTCGAGAACTTGAATCCCTTGGTGTAGTCGAACTTCTCCACCGCGCGCACCAGGCCCGCGTTGCCCTCCTGGATCAGGTCGAGCAGGGGCAGCCCACTGCGCGGATAGCGGCGCGCCACAGCCACGACGAGACGCAGGTTGGAGCGGATGAAGATGTCCTTGGCGCGGGCACCTTCGGCGGCTATCGCCTCCAGCTCCTCACGGCTCGCGCCTGCGGCGGGGGCGTCCTCAACCTCCCCGTCCAGGATCTGCTGGGCATACACCCCCGCTTCGATGGACTGGGACAGCTCGACCTCCTTCGCCGCGTCCAGCAGCGGGGTACGGGCGATCTCGTCGAGATACATGCCGACCAGGTCGCGATCGGCGATCTCCCCGCCTGAGGCGCGAACGCTGTTGGCCCCATCAGCGCCACCACCGGCGGCGGACTGATTACGGGCGACGGCACGGGTTGCCATGCGTGCTCCCTTACAGATGGATCGGGCGCGGACTATGGACGGTGTCTCCGGTGTCGGGTGCCCCGTCCGAAGGAAACAACGACTGGAATCAGGACAGAATTCCCATCACGCGCCCACCTTTTTACGATCATGCAGTACCCTGTCCACCCACACAGGTGCCGACGTACTGCGGAAATGGCAGGAAGCGCAGGTCAGACCCCCTGCTCGGTGGCCTCCAACGACTCTGGCGGCCTCTCTCCCGTCCCTGTAGACGAATCCCGTGGGCTCCTGGTTGCCCGGGTACCCCCACGGGCCGGGTCGTCGTCCCCGGTTGCCCGTCCCCCCGCGCGGGTGTGCGCTGGAACAGAGCACAGGCAGAGGCAGAGGCAAAAACACAAGAGAGCGACAGCGACAGGTCAGGGCGGGGACGCGGCGACGAGGAGGTCCTGCCATGAACGCTCCCACGGCACCGGTGAGCCACCACCGCCCCACGCGGCTCCATCTTCCGCTCCACCCCTCCGCCTCCTGGGGCGTCCCGGTCGTCCTGGCCGTGCTCTTCGGCGGCTGGGTCATGTTCGTGGACCACAACCAGGGCTCCACCATCCCCGCGGCCGCCATCCTCGGGGTGGTGTCCGCGGTGGTGCTCGGAGTGCTGTGCTACGCGCTCGGCAGCAAGACGCCAAGGATGATGCCGGAGATCCGGGCCGTGCTGTACGGGACGGTCCTCGGCTGCGCGATCGGCTTCCTGCACTCGGTGAGCGGCGGCTCGGTGTACCGGTCCTCGGGGATCGGGCTCGGGGCGGGGATCGCGATGGCGCTCGCGTCGTTCTACGTCTTCCACGTGTGGAAGGAGCGTCCTCCGGCCTAGGTCGGTGGTCCCCGCGCGCTTCCGTCCCCGGTCCGTTCCGGGGCCGCCACGCCCTGCCTAGCGTGAGGCCATGACGGACGACACGAGCGGAACCCTCGACGAGGCCCTCCAGCGGCTGCATGCCGCCGGGCCCGAACGTGAGGGATGGCTGAGCAATCACGCGCCGATGGCGGTGGAGGCGCTGGTGCGCCACGGCCAGGAGCGCACCGTGCACCGGTGGCTGGACCGCTATCGCCACAAGCTCGAGGAGATGCCGGGCTCGTACGCCCGGATCACCGGGGAGAACTGGCGCGAGGCGCTCGGCGATCCACGCCACCTCGCCGACTGGCCCGCCTACTTCGACCGGAAACTTTCCGACCGCCCCTGGCGCGACGTGCTCGCCGTGTGGTGGCCACGGCTGTTGCCGGGCATCGCCGGCGGCGCGACGCATCCGGTGATCCGGGTCGGCCATGCCGTACGGACCCTCCTGGACGATCCGGACGGTACGACCGCTCCCCGCACCGCCGAGCTGGCCCACGCCCTCGGCTACTGGGCCGCGCGCCACGCGCCGCTGCCGCCGCTGGCACAGCTGCCGGGCCCCGCCTCCGGTTCGGCGGCCGACGCGCTGGCCGCCGTGGAACCGATCGCGGACAAGAGCGGTGGCATACGGGAACGGCTGCCCCGGCTCACCGCCCTCCCGGTCTGGCCGCCTTCGGTACGGACCGCGCCGCCGACCGCTCAGGCGCCCGGCCACGGCCCCGCCGATCGGCCGGAGGATGCTCGTCGACCGGAGGAGACGGAGGCGCGTCGACCGGAGGAGGCACGTCGGCGGCTGGTCGAGCTCGTACGGGCCGCTACGCACCGCTACGCCACCCACGGCCACGGCGAGCCGGTCATGCTGGTCCACGTCGCGACCGCGCCCAACGCCGTACTGCGCGTCCTGCCCGCGCTGCCTCGCGAGCTGTGGGCACCGAGCCTGGACGCGGCATGGGCGGCGAGCGCCGCGGTCACGGCGGTGTACGCGCCATCGGAGCCGCTCCCGGCCGACCGGCTGCCCTCCGCGGCGGGCGTCACGCCCGAGGAGGTCTTCGCCCGCGCCGCCGCGCACGGCGATGAGCACGCGATCAAGCTGACCGACACCGCCCTCGATGTCGCCCGGGGCGCCCGGGGCGCCCGGGGAACGGACGCGACGGCCCTGGCCGCCGCGCTGCACGCCTGCGCGCTGATCGACCCGGCGTTCTGACGACGACGGGCCCCGGCAGGCCCGGACCCGACCGGCGACGCCAACCAGCGGCGGGCCCGCTCCCCCAACCGGCGACCCCTACCGGCGGCGGCAACCGGCGACGGGCCAGCCCCCAACCGGCGGCAGCCCGGCCCGGCCCCCAACCGGCGACCCCAACCGGCCACCGGCAGGCCCCCAACCGGCGGCGGGCCCCGACCCGCGGCCGAGGCTCCAACCGGCGACCGTGCCCCGCACCCCGACCGGTCCGCACCGGCTCAGCCCGCACAGTCGGCCCAGCCCCGCTCAACCCGCTCAGCCGAACTGCAGCGACCGCTTGGCCAGCCCCATCCAGAAGCCGTCGATCACGCTCCGCTGGCTGTCCAGATCCGCCTCCGCCGCGCCCAGCGTGACGAACAACGGCGCGAAGTGTTCGGTACGCGGATGGGCGAGCCGCCCCGCCGGGGCCGCGTGCTCGAAGTCCAGCAGCGCGTCGATGTCCCGCGCGTCCAGGGCCCGCCGTCCCCAGTCGTCGAACTCGGTCGACCAGCTGGGCGGCGTCGGGCCCGTCTCCCGCAACACGGCCAGGTTGTGGGTGAAGAAGCCGCTGCCCACGATCAGCACGCCCTCGTCCCGCAGCGGCGCCAGCTTCCGCCCGATCTCCATCAGCTTCCGCGGGTCGAGGGTCGGCATCGACACCTGTAGGACCGGGATGTCGGCCTCCGGATACATCTCGACCAGCGGCACATACGCCCCGTGGTCCAGCCCCCGGTCGGGGATGTCCTGGACCGGGGTGCCCGCCGTGCGCAGCGTCTTGCGGATCCGCTCGGCCAGCCCGGGGGCGCCGGGCGCGGCGTACCGCACCTGGTAGTAGTGCTCGGGGAACCCCCAGAAGTCATAGACCAGCGGCACCTGCCGAGTGGCCCCGATCGCCAGGGGCGCCTCCTCCCAGTGGGCGGAGATCATGAGAATGGCCTTGGGCCGGGGCAGGCCCTGGGCCCAGGCGGCGAGCTGTCCGGGCCAGACCGGATCGTCGGCGAGCGGCGGAGCACCATGACTGAGGTAGAGGGCGGGCATGCGCCCGTCGAGCGCGGACATGAAGACTCCTCGGCAGAGCTCGACAAGATGCTTGAATTCTCAAGCAAATGCCTCACCACTGTACCGCACACTTGTTTAAAGTTCAAATAGCGATACCTAGAATGGACGCGTGGACGACGCCATGAACACCCCCGCAGACACCGACGAGCCGCACTGGCTGACCGATGAGGAACAGGTCAGCTGGCTGGCGTACCGGCACGCCAGCATGCTCCTGGAGGATCACCTCGACCGCCAGCTGCAGCGTGACGCGGGCATGCCCCACGTCTACTACGGACTGCTGGTGGCGCTCTCCTGGGCGCCTCGCCGCCGGATGCGGATGACCGAACTGGCCCAGGTCGCCAAGATCACTCGCTCCCGGCTGTCCCATGCCATCGCGCGGATGGAGAAGGACGGCTGGGTCCGGCGCGAGGACTGCCCCGACGACAAGCGCGGGCAGAACGCGGTCCTCACCGACAAGGGGTTCGAGGTGCTGCGAAAGACCGCCCCCGGCCATGTCTCCGCCGTGCGCACGGCCATCTTCGACCGGCTCACCCCCGAGCAGGTCAAGCAGTTCGGCGACATATGCCGGATCATCGCGGACGGTCTCCAGCCGGAGGGCGCCGATCTGCCCTGGCTGCGCTGATCCCCCCGTTCGGACCACCGGACGAGACACGAGGGCCCCGGCTCCCTGTGTCACAGGGAGCCGGGGCCCTCGCCTCCGCACGGGACCGGACCGCCCGCGGAGCGCCAGTACCTCAGCGCACCAGCACCTCAGCGCGCCAGCACCTCAGCGCGCCAGCACCTCACCGCGCCGGTACCTCATCAGTGCACCAGCACCTCAGCACGCCAGTAACCTCAGCGCACCAGTACCTCAGTGCGCCATGACCGGAATGGCGTCCTCCGCCGCTCCGTCGCCAGAGCCCGCGACCGCGCCGCCGTTCTCCTGCTGTCCGGCCTTGACCAGCGTGATGGCGATCACCGCGGCCAGCACCAGGATGCCGACCGCCCACCAGATGGCGGAGGTGTAGCCGTGCACCATCGACTGGAGCTCCAGCGCCTTGCGCGAGGAGGCCGCCGCCGCGTGCGACTTCGCGTACTCGGTGGTGGCGCTCGCCGCGATGGTGTTCAGCAGCGCGGTGCCGATGGCGCCGCCCACCTGCTGCGAGGTGTTGACCATCGCCGAGGCGACACCCGCGTCACGCGGCTCGACACCATGCGTGGCCAGGCTCATCGCCGGCATGAAGGCGGTACCCATACCGAGGCCGAGCAGCAGGAACGCGGGCAGGATCAGCGCCGGGTACGAGGTGTCCAGGTCGATCTGGGTCAGCAGCAGCATGCCGACCGAGGCCACCAGGAAGCCCGGCCCCATCAGCAGCCGCGCCGGGACCCGGGTCATCAGCCGGGCGCCGATCTGCGTCGAGCCGGTGATCATGCCCGCGACCATCGGCAGGAAGGCGAAGCCGGTCCTGACCGGGCTGTACCCCTTGACGACCTGCATGTAGTAGGTGAGGAAGAGGAACAGGCCGAACATGCCGATGATGGCGAGGCCCAGCGAGGCGTAGACACCGCCCCGGTTCCGGTTGGCGACCACGCGCAGCGGCAGCAGCGGGGCCTTGACCCGCGACTCGACGATCACGAAGGCGATCAGCAGCACGGCCGCGGCGACGAACAGTCCGACGGTCGGGCCCGCGGACCAGCCGTCGGACTCGGCCCGGGTGAAGCCGTAGACCAGTGCGACCAGACCCGTGGAGGCCAGCAGCACACCGGGGATGTCCAGCCGGGACGAGTTGTGGCTCTCCACCGGCTCACGGATCACGGCGATCGCGCCGACCGCGGCGATGATGGCGAACGGGATGTTCACGAAGAAGGTCCAGCGCCAGTCCAGGTACTCGGTGAGCACACCACCGAGGATCAGGCCGACGGCGCCGCCACCACCCGCGATGGCACCGAAGACACCGAACGCCTTGGCGCGCTCCTTGGGGTCGGTGAACATCACGGCGAGCAGCGAGAGCGCGGAGGGGGCGAGCAGCGCGCCGAACACGCCCTGCAGCGCACGCGCGCCCAGCAGCATGCCGGTGTTCACCGCGGCGCCCCCGATGGCCGAGGCGGCCGCGAAGCCGACGAGGCCGACGAGGAAGGTCTGCTTGCGGCCCCACAGGTCGGCGATCCTGCCGCCGAACAGCAGCAGTCCGCCGAAGGCGAGGGCGTAGGCCGTGATGACCCACTGCCGGTTGCCGTCCGAGATGCCGAGGTCGGCCTGGGCGCTGGGCAGCGCGATGTTCACGATGGTCGCGTCGAGCACGACCATCAGCTGGGCGAGGGCGATGAATATCAGCGCTTTCCAGCGCCGGGGATCCACGTATTGAGCCGTTTCGGGCATGGATGGGCCTACCTAGCAGTGCGGAGAGTGATAAATGGGACGAGTAAGGCCGGTCGGTGTCAGACCGGTTCGAGCCGACGGGTAACAGGTAGCGAGAGGCGACGACGCACGTACAGAAGACCTGTGAACGCACGCGGAATAAGCGGTGGCCTGGTGGCGGCCGGTGCGATCTACGTCACGGCCGCTGCTGCAGGTCCTGCAAGGTCACGGATTCCCCCGGTAGTTCGGAGCGCGCCGGAGCCCGCAGACCGTCCAGGAACAGCTGCAGATGCCGGTGCACGAAGGTGTCGAAGTTCACGCAGGCGCTGCCGGGCAGCGGCCGGGTGAGCTGGTTGAGCGCGACCATCAGATCACCGACGCCGATGTCGGTGCGCAGTTGTCCACCGGCTCGCGCGGCCCCCATGAGGGCCTCGACATCGGCGGACAGACGGTCACGGGTGGCAATCAGGTCAGGGTGCTCCTTGTCGATGCCATCGGAGAGCAGAAGGCACAGCGCGCCGATGCGCTCGTCCGCCGCGGCGTGGACGAAGCGCTCCAGCGCCGAGAAGCCGTCGGGCTCCTCGGCCAGGGCGGATTCGGCCTGATCGGCGGCGCGGGACATCACCGAGAGCGCCACATGGTGGATCAGCTCACGGCGGTCCGTGAAGTGCCGGTAGATCGTGGCATTGCCGACCCCCGCCCGTCGAGCGATTTCATCGAGGGGGCTCCCCGCCCCGTGCTCGACGATCGCCTCACGGGCCGCCGCGACAATACGCTCCCGATTGCGCAGGGCGTCCGCGCGCAGCCGAGGCTGTGCGGGCTTCGCGATCGTCGTGTCGGCGGCCATGACAGCACTCCCTTCTGCGTACGGCATCCGCGCGTACGGTTCTCCGGCGGCCCGGCGGCCCGGCGGCCCGGCGGCCCGGCGGCCCAGCGACGGCGCCGGGCCCGGCCGTGGTGATGGATGTTCGAGTTCAACGCTTCCGGGGATTCGGTCCCCGTTTACGCGATCACTCGGTTAAACGGGGAATCACTCCCCGGAATTTCTGAGTCCGCGGGTGACCTGTCTCACACCTTCCCGGAGGCCCCGCCACCCGGACGGAGCAGTCCATTCCCCCGCACGGCGCATCCGAGGGGCGCCCCGGTCGGCGTCGGCACACCGTGGTCGGCAATGAAGCAGACGCAGGGGACCACCCGCCACCGCATACGAATACGCCGCCCCCGCCGAGGCAGCGCGTTCGCCACCGCCGCCGTGCTCACGGTGGCGGTGGTCGCCCCGGCGGCGGCCCCGCGTCCCGCGCTCCCCACCCACCCCGAACTGCCCCAGGCGCCCTCCGCGCGCCCGGCCCTCGGCTCCCTGGCACCCTGCGCCCTCGCCCCCGGCACGGGGCTGCAGATGTCCGAGGGCATCCCCACCGGCCGCGGCTACAGCCGCAGCACCGGCACGGTCCGGGCCCTCAACCTCATGATCGACTTCCCCGATGTCCACGGCCAGGGCACCGCCCGCCAGCGCTTCGAGGAGTTCTTCCCCCAGACCACCCGGTGGTTCGCGCAGAGCTCGTACGGACGGCTGGACTACCGCCCCGAGATGCCGATCGCCCACTGGCTGCGGATGCCGCGCTCGTTCCGCGCGTACGGCATCAAGCGCGGCAGCCCCTTCGATCCGGGCTACCGCAGACTGGTCGCCGATATCGCCAAGGCCGCCGACCCCGAGGTCGACTTCCGCCGCTACGACCTGGTGAACGTCCTGGTCACCCCGAACGCCGGGCCGCCGGCCGCCCACGCCGTGCTGTCTGTCACCTATGCCGACAACCAGCAGGCCCCGACCGCCGACGGCGTTCCGCTGGCCAATGTCTCGTTCGTCTACAGCCGCCAGGACGACGGCTCCGGCTCGCTGCGCCGCACCGGTTTCCGCGTCCTGCCGCACGAGAACGGCCATGTCTTCGGCCTGCCCGACCTCTACACCCGGGACGGCGGCGACAAGGCGGGCCACTGGGACATCATGTCCGAGGACTGGGGCGCCGGAAACGACCTGCTGGCCTGGCACAAGTGGAAACTCGGCTGGCTCCGCCCGCGGCAGATCGCCTGCGCCGCCGGTTCCGGGGTCTTCGCGCACACCCTGTCCCCGCTGAACCGGCCGGACGGGACCAAGCTCGTCTTCGTCCCCGTCTCGCCGTCCACCGGCTACGCGATCGAGGCGCGGACGGAGGGCGGCAACGACGAGGCCATCTGCAAACCCGGTGTCCTGGTCTCCTGGGTGGACACCGGTGTCGACTCCGGCGGCGGCCCCGTCACCGTCATGGACTCCACCCCCCACGGCCGCGGCTGCACCCGGGAGCGCAACGTCCACCCCGGGCTCAGCGACGCGCCCTACGCACCCGGCGAGACCTTCAGCGGGGAGGTGGGCGGCATACGGGTGCGGGTCCGCGTCACCGGCCTGAACACGGCCGGCGACTACGTCGTGGAGATCACCCGTCGCGCCAGTGGCGGCGCCCGAGGCTGATCAGCAGCAGCTGTTTGCGCGCGGTGGCGGCAACGCGCCGCTCGTCCTCCGAACGGCCGGGCCGGGCCTCCCGCGGGTCCGCCAGTGGACCGGGGCGACCCGCCCCGATCACCTCCTGGCCTCCCGCCTCCTCCTGAACCGCCCCGGGCTCCCCTTGTCCCACCCGGGGGCCCGCCCCGGGCACTCCCCGACCCGCCGCCTGGGCCTCCAGGAACGCCGTCGCCGTCATCACCATGTGGTCCACGTACAGCTCCGCGAGCATCCGGACATCCTCCGGCGGCCAGCCCTCCGGCGAGAGCGACGGGGCGAACGCGGCGGCCACCTCATCGGCGAATCCGCCCAGCTCGGCGGCGATGGCCTCACGCACCGCGCGCACCCCGCCGTGCCGCTCACGCGCGATGAAGCGGATGTGCGCGGGATAGCGGCGGACATGCTCGGCGACCGCCTCGACAGTGGCGTCGATCCGCTCCTCGTCACCGTCCTGATCGGCGAGTATCGCGCGGATCATGTGGTGCAGACTGCCCAGGCACTCCTCGACGAGGGTGACGCCGAGATCGCTCAGATCCCGGAAGTGCCGGTAGAAGGCGGCCGGCGCGACCCCGACCGCCCGGGTGACCTCCCGCAGCCCGAGGCTGCTCAGGCTCTGGTCCTCCAGCAGCCGCAGCGCCGCGTCCATCAGGGCGCGCCGGGTCTTCGCCTTCTGGGCCTGCCGGACCCCGGACGTGTGACTCATATCATTCAGTAAACATCTGTTCGCTGAATTTATCCAGCCCGCGCCGGGGTACTCTAGAAGTCAGTGAACACTTGTGATTCCAACTGTTCACCGAACAAGAACCACTCGCACGCCAACCGCATCCCGACCGTCACTTCGAGAGAGGCACAGATGCTCTTCATCGTCGCGGCACTCGCCCTGATGGGGGTCCTTCTGGGGGCGGCGGCGCACACCCCGCTCCCCCTGTTCCTGGCCGCCGCCGGCGTCATCGGCGCCTGGCTGCTCATCTTCTTCATCCGCGAACGCACCGGACACAAGGGGAGCTGAGTAACCCATGGCACTCACCGCACCGTCCCGCACCTCACCGGTCAGGGCGCGCAGGGACGCCGACGGCATGGCCGTCGCCTCCTTCGTCCTCGGCCTGATCGGCCTGCTGCTCTTCAACGCGGTCTTCGGGCCCTGCGCGATCGTCCTGGGGACGCTCGCGATCGCCCGGGAGACCCGCCGCAAGGGCCGGGCGCTGCTCGGACTCACGCTCGGCATCGCCGATGTGGTCCTGCTCATCGTCCTGCTGACGCTGAACCACTCCGTCTTCTGGCAGTTCGGCGGCTGACCCGCCCGCCGACCCGGCACCTTCCCGCGCGGCCCTTCCACTGAGTGGAAGGGCCGTTTTCCGTGCCTGACGGGCGCCGGCACGCATGGGGTGCCGGTTTTGCACGCGAGCGAGGAGGGCACGCGTGAAACTCGTGAGACGGACGCCGTCGAAGGGGAGGTGGACCACCACGATCCGGTGCTCACCGATGAGGAACGGGCCTCGGGCGAGACGATGACGATCTGCGTCACCCGCCGCCGCGGCCCCCGACGGGTCCTGGACCTCTGAGCGCCGGACCCGTGAGCGCCGGACCCCTGAGCGCCGGACCCCTGAGCGCCGGACCTGTGAACCCGCCCTGAACCGCCGCGCACACCCCTCGATGTGGGGTTCGGAACGCCCCCGCCCTCTGGACAAACAGATTGGTTAGGCTAACCTAACTACGTCCTCGGGTCGCCGTCCCGTGACCATGTCCCCGTATGCATCGAGAGAGAGCACCTTCATGCACCAGGCCAGAGCACTCCCCCTCTCCCGCCGCGGACTGCTCGCCGCGGGCGGCGCCGTCGGACTCGGCGCCCTGCTCACCGCCTGCGGCGACAACAACGATTCGGGGTCCGGGGGCGGTAACGGCGGCGGCTCCTGGTCGTTCACCGATGACCGCAAGAAGAAGATCAGCCTCGACGGCCGGCCCCAGCACATCGTCGCCTACATCGGTTCGGCGGCGGCGCTCTACGACTTCGGCATCGAGCGGCAGATCACCGGCGTCTTCGGGCCGACCACCCTGAAGAACGGCAAACCCGATGTCCAGGCGGGCGACTTCCCCGTCGACCGGGCGACCTCCCTCGGCAACACCTGGGGACAGTTCAACGTCGAGAAGTACGCCTCGCTCAGCCCCGATCTGCTGATCACCAACATGTACGACCCGGGCGCGCTCTTCTACATCCCGGACGACAGCAAGAAGAAGATCCTCCAGCTGGCCCCCAGCGCCGCCATCTCCACCGGCCGGATCTCCATGCTCGAGCCCATCAAGCGCTATGCCGCCCTGGCCGAGGCGCTCGGTGCCGACCCGAAGGCCAAGAAGGTCACCGAGGCCAAGGAGCGGTTCGAGAAGGCGTCCGAGACGCTGCGCAAAACCGTCAAGTCGCACAAGATCAAGGTCATGGCCTGCTCCGCCAGCGCCGATCTCTTCTACGTCTCCGACCCGAAGATCAACGCCGACCTGATCTACTTCAGCGAGCTGGGCGTCGACTTCGTCGTCCCCGAGCACACCGACAAGGGCGGCTACTTCGAGAGCCTCAGCTGGGAGAACGCCGACAAGTACGACGCCGACGTGCTCTTCCTCGACAATCGCACCGCGACCCTTCAGCCCAAGGACCTGACCGCCAAGCCGACCTGGTCCAAACTCCCCGCGGTCAAGGCACGGCAGATCGCCCCCTGGAGCAGCGAGCCGCGCTTCTCGTACGCCGGCGCCGCTCCCCTCGTCGAGTCCCTCACCAAGGCCATCCAGGACGCCAAGAAGGTCAGCTGACCGGTCAGACGACCACCCCGACCCGGCCTCCCCAGGCAAGCGAAGGGAAGACCCTCCCCCCATGACCACCGCCACCATCGCAGCGACCACCACCCCCACCGCCGTTCCGTTCCGCTTCTTCGACGTACGGGTCGTGCGGACCCGCTCGCTCGGGCCGTCCATCGCGCGGATCACCTTCGGCGGCGGCTGTCTCAAGGACTTCGTCAGCGGAGGCCGCGACCAGCGCTTCAAACTGTTCCTGCCGCACCCCGGCCAGACCACCCCGGTGGTCCCGGTCGAGGACGGGGAGGGCTGGTTCACCGCCTGGCGGGCGATGGACCCGTCCGTACGCGCCATCATGCGCTCGTACACGGTGCGCGCCCGGCGCCACGACCCGGACGAGATCGATGTGGACTTCGCGCTGCACCACGACGGCGGCCCGGCCGCCCGCTGGGCCGCGCGGGCCGAGCCCGGCGACCGGGTCACCCTGCTGGGCCCGGTCATGGAGGACAACGGCGGTGTCGACTTCCGGCCGCCGCCCGGCACCGACTGGGTGCTGATCACCGGCGACGAGACCGCGCTGCCCGCCGTCGCGGGCATCCTCGAATGGCTGCCCGCCGGCCTGCCCGCCAAGGTGTGGCTCGAGGTCCAGCACGCCGAGGACGTCCAGGAGCTGCGCACCCGGGCGAACGCCGAGATCAGCTGGCTGGTGCGGGACGCCGTCGCCCCCGGCACCCGGCGCTCCGCCCCGCTCGTGGCGGCCGTACGCGCCACCGGGCTGCTCTCCGGCACTCCGTACGCCTGGATCGCGGGCGAGGCCGGGACCGTCAAGGAGCTGCGCCGCCATCTGGTGCGCGAACGCGGTTTCGACCGCAAGGCCGTGACCTTCACCGGCTACTGGCGCCTGGGCGCCTGTGAGGAACAGCTGGTCGAGGAGGCCGTGTCGGGCGCCCGCCCCGCGGCCGAGGACTGACCCCCTTCCCGGGCTCTCCCGCTCCCCTTCCTCGATTCCCCCTCACCCAGCCCCATCCCCAGCCCCATCCCCACCCCCTCCCCTATATCCCCGACGGCATCATCACTGGACGGCGAGCGGCCACCGCTCGGGGGCGCGCGCCGGTGCGCGCCCTGCTGCCACGTCCAGCGCCCCCGCACGCCCTCCGCGCCGTCGGCCGCGGACCACTTCTCCCCCACCAGCCGCATGCCCGCGGATCCGCGCGCCCGCATGCCCATTTCCAGAAGGGACAGACCGTGAGTTTCCTCGCGCAGACCGCTGAGGACCCGTCGCCGGAGCCGATACCCGGGGCGGCGGATGGCAGGGTCCACCTCCTCAACAGCCGTACGGCGGAGCGCTACCGGCGCTCCGTGACCGACGCCGTCGGCCTGGTGGCCTCCACCGTCGCCCGCACCGAGCGCCCCTTCACCGGCATCACCCCCGCCGAGCTGGCCCCCGAGATCTCCGGCATCGACCTGGAGCGGCCGCTGGGCGACGCGGACGCCGCGCTCAGGGAGCTGGAGAGCGTCTACCTCAAGGACGCCGTCTACTTCCACCACCCGCGCTATCTCGCCCACCTCAACTGCCCCGTGGTGATCCCCGCGCTGCTGGGCGAGGCGGTGCTGTCCGCCGTCAACTCCTCGCTGGACACCTGGGACCAGAGCGCCGGCGGCACCCTGATCGAGCGCCGGCTGATCGACTGGACCGCCGAGCGCATCGGCCTCGGCGAGGCCGCGGACGGCGTCTTCACCAGCGGCGGCTCCCAGTCCAATCTGCAGGCGATGCTGCTCGCCCGCGACGAGGCGTGCACGCTGGTGGAGAAGGAGGCCACCGCGGCCGGCGAGACGATCGCCACATCCGCGATCCTGCCGCGGCTGCGCATCCTCACCTCGCAGGCCGGCCACTTCTCCATCCAGAAGGCCGCCGCCATCCTGGGGCTCGGCTACGAGGCCGTCATCCCGGTCCCCTGCGACCAGGACCGCCGGATGCGGACCGTCGCCCTCGCCCGTGAGCTGGACCGCTGCCGTCGCGAGGGCCTGATCGTGATGGCCGTCGTGGCCACCGCCGGCACCACCGACTTCGGCTCCATCGACCCGCTGCCCGAGATCGCCGAGCTGTGCGCCCGGCACGGCACCTGGCTGCACGTGGACGCCGCGTACGGCTGCGGACTGCTGGTCTCCCCGACCCGCCGCGGACTGCTCGACGGCATCGAGCGCGCCGACTCGGTGACCGTGGACTACCACAAGTCCTTCTTCCAGCCGGTCAGCTCCAGCGCCGTCCTGGTCCGCGACCGCGCCACGCTCGGCCACGCCACGTACCACGCGGACTACCTCAACCCCGAGCGCAGCGCCGAGAAGCTCATCCCCAACCAGGTCGACAAGTCCCTCCAGACCACCCGCCGCTTCGACGCGCTCAAGCTGTGGCTGACGCTGCGGATCATGGGCGCGGACGCGCTCGGGGCCCTCTTCGACGCGGTGGTGGACCGGGCCGCCGAGGCATGGGCCCTGCTGGATACCGATCCGCGCTACCAGGTCGTCACCGAGCCCCGGCTGTCCACGCTGGTCTTCCGCTACGTACCGCCGTCCGACGGCCCCTGCGACCCCGACCTCGTCGACCGCGCCAATCTGCACGCGCGTGAGGCGCTGGCCGCCTCCGGTGCGGCGGTCGTCGCCGGAACGGTCGTGGACGGCCGCCACCACCTGAAGTTCACCCTGCTCAACCCGGAGACCTCGCTGAGCGACATCCGCCACGTCCTCGACCTCCTCGCCGAGCACGCGGATCAGTACCTGGCCCTCCACATCGAGCCCGAACTCAGCCGGCCCCGCGCCAGCTGACCTTCTTCCCCCCGCCGGAGACCCTCGTGCCCACCCCGCACACCCATGACGTCATCGCGGTCGGGCTCGGCCCCTACAACCTGGGCCTGGCCTGCCTCATCGAGCCGATCGACGAACTCGACGGACTGTTCCTGGAGAGCAAGCCCGACTTCGACTGGCATCCGGGCATGCTGCTGGACGGCGTCACCCTCCAGACCCCGTTCATGGCCGACCTGGTGACCCTGGCCGACCCCACCTCCCCGTACTCCTTCCTCAACTACCTCAAGGAATCGGGGCGGCTGTACTCCTTCTACATCCGCGAGATCTTCTATCCGCTGCGCGCCGAGTACAACGACTACTGCCGCTGGGCCGCCGCGAAGCTGTCCTCCGTCCGCTTCGGCCACGAGGTGACCGGCGTCGAGTACGACGAGGCCGACGGCCTCTACACCGTGCGCGCCCTGCGGTCCGCCACCGGCGAGACCACCACGCACCGCGCCCGCCACCTGGTGCTGGGCACCGGCACCCCGCCGTACCTGCCCGAGGTGTGCCGCGGCCTGGGCGGCGACCTGCTGCACAACACGGACTACCTGGAGCACAAGCAGGCCCTCCAGGCCAAGGAGACCATCACCATCGTCGGCAGCGGCCAGAGCGCCGCCGAGATCTACCAGGACCTGCTCGCCGACATCGACTCCTGCGGCTACCGGCTCAACTGGGTGACCCGCTCCCCGCGCTTCTTCCCGCTGGAGTACACCAAACTCACCCTGGAGATGACCTCACCCGAGTACGTGGACTACTTCCACGCGCTTCCCGAGGACACCCGCTACCGGCTGGAGGGTGAGCAGAAGGGCCTGTTCAAGGGGATCGACGCCGACCTCATCAACGGCATCTTCGACCTGCTGTACCAGAAGAGCGTGACCGGCCCGGTGCCCACCCGGCTGCTGACCAACACCGCGCTCACCGACGCCTCCTACGACGCCTCCACCGGCACGTACACCCTGGGGCTGCGCCACACCGAGCAGGAGCGGGACTTCTCCCTCACCACCCAGGGGCTGGTCCTGGCCACCGGCTACCGCTACCAGGTGCCCGCCTTCCTGGACCCGGTGCGCGACCGCATCCGCTGGGACCGCCACGGCCGCTTCGACGTCGCCCGCAACTACAGCATCGACACCACCGGGCGCGGCATCTTCCTCCAGAACGGCGCCACCCACGCCCACAGCCTCACCTCCCCGGACCTGGGCATGGGCCCGTACCGCAACTCGTGGATCATCCGTGAGCTGCTGGGGCGCGAGCACTATCCGGTCGAGAAGTCCATCGCCTTCCAGGAGTTCGGCGCACCGGAGGGAACCGTGTCATGACCCGCTTCACCCTCTTCGAACGCACCGACACCCGCCTGGGCACCTTCGCCCTCCGCGCCCTGGACCCGGCGGCCGACGCCGGGCTGCTGCACCGCTGGGTGACCCACCCCAAGGCGTCCTTCTGGATGATGCGGGAGGCGGACGAGGCGGAGGTCGCCGCCGAGTACCGCAGGATCCACGAGCATCCGCACCACGACGCGTTCATCGGCCTGCACGAGGACCGCCCGGCGTTCCTGGCCGAACGCTACGACCCGGCGCACGTGGAACTCGTCGGCCTCTACCCGTCCCGGCCGGGCGACGTCGGCATGCACTTCCTGTGCGCGCCGACCGACACCCCGGTGCACGGCTTCACCCTGGCCGTGATCACCACCGTCATGGAGTTCTGCTTCGCCGATCCGGCCGTCCGGCGCATCGTCGTCGAACCGGACGTCCGCAACACGGCGGTGCACGCGCTCAACGCGGCGGTCGGCTTCGAGATCGTCGAGCAGATCACCAAACCGGAGAAGGACGCCTACCTCAGCATCTGCACCCGCGAGCGGTTCGAGGCCGCCCGCACAACCCTCGCCGCGGACGCGGCCCGCACGGCGGGGACCGGAAGAACCGAGAAGACCGCGGAAACCGGAAGAACCGAGAGGACCGAGGGGGCTGCGGGGACCGGCAGGACCGAGGGGACCGCAGGAACCGCGAGAACCGGGAGCGACGCCCGGACCGCCGAGACATCCCCCACCGCCCACGCCGCCCCCACCGACGACGACGCCCGGACCGCCCACGCCGCCCACGCCGCCCGGACCGCCCGTGCCGCACAAGGAGTGACCCGATGAGCCCCCGCGACGCCGTCGCCCACCTCACCCCCGACCTGTGGGACCGGGCAGGCCGCCTCCTCATCCGCAAGGCCCTCGCCGAGTTCACCCATGAGCGCCTGCTCGCCCCCGAGCTCGGCCCCGACGGCCGCTACGCCGTGACCAGCGACGACTCCGCGGTGACCTACCGCTTCGCCGCCCAGGTGCTCTCGCTGGACCACTGGCTGGTCGACGCGGACAGCATCACCCGCCACGACTGCGACGGCGCCGAACTCCCCTTGGACGCACTGGACTTCTTCATCGAGCTGCGCCGGCAACTCGGCCTCGGCGAGGACATCCTCCCCGTCTACCTCGAGGAGATCAGCTCGACCCTCTCCGGTACGGCCTACAAACTGGCCGCCGAGCCGGTGGCCGCGGCCCAGCTCGCCAAGTCCGGCTTCCAGGAGATCGAAACCGGGATGACCGAGGGCCATCCCTGCTTCGTCGCCAACAACGGCCGCCTCGGCTTCGGCGTGCATGAATACCTCTCGTACGCCCCCGAGACCGCAAGCCCCGTCCAGCTGATCTGGCTCGCCGCCCGCCGCGACCGCTCCACCTTCACCTCCTCGGCGGACCTGGACTACGACGCCCTGATCAACGCCGAGCTGAGCGAGCGGACCCTGGCCCGCTTCACGGACACCCTCACCGGCCTCGGCCTGGACCCGGCCGACTACCACCTGCTGCCGGTCCACCCCTGGCAGTGGTGGAACAAGCTGTCGGTCAGCTTCGCCGCCGAGGTCGCCCAGCGGCGTCTGGTGTGCCTGGGCCCCGGCGACGACGAGTACCTCGCCCAGCAGTCGATCCGTACCTTCTTCAACACCAGCGCCCCCTCCAAGCACTATGTGAAAACCGCGCTGTCGGTCCTCAACATGGGTTTCATGCGCGGCCTCTCCGCCGCCTACATGGAGGCGACCCCCGCCATCAACGACTGGCTGGCCGGCCTGATCTCCTCCGACGACGTCTTCCGGGCCGCCCGCTTCTCGATCATCCGCGAGCGGGCCGCCATCGGCTACCACCACCGCCAGTACGAGGCCGCCACGGCCAAGGGCTCCCCGTACCGCAAGATGCTCGCCGCCCTGTGGCGTGAGAGCCCCGTCCCGACCCTGGAACCCGGCCAGCGCCTGGCCACCATGGCGTCCCTCCTCCACACCGACCCCCACGGCGCCTCCTTCGTCAGCGCCCTCATCGAGGAGTCCGGCCTCACCCCGGCCACCTGGCTGCGCCGCTACCTGGACGCCTACCTGACCCCGGTGCTGCACAGCTTCTACGCCTACGACCTGGTCTTCATGCCGCACGGCGAGAACGTCATCCTGGTGATCGAAGACGGCGCCGTCCATCGCGTGATCTTCAAGGACATCGCCGAGGAGATCGCGGTCATGGACCCCACCGCGGTCCTCCCCCCGGCCGTCGAACGCATCCGCGCCGACGTGCCGGAGGACAAGAAGCTGCTCTCGATCTTCACGGACGTCTTCGACTGCTTCCTCCGCTTTCTCAACGGCATCCTGGTCAGCGAGGGCCTGCTGGAGGAGGACACCTTCTGGCGGACGGTCGCCGACTCGGTGCTGGCCTACCAGCGGTCCGTCCCCCACCTGTCGGACAAGTTCGCCCAGTACGACATGTTCGCCGAGGACTTCGCCCTGTCCTGCCTCAACCGCCTCCAGCTCCGCAACAACCGCGAGATGGTCGACCTCCAGGACCCCGCCGGCGCCCTCCAGCTCATCGGCACCCTGAAGAACCCGATCGCGGCCTTCGCCCCGGGCCGGGACACCTCCACCGAACACGCTTGACCACTCCACGAACCCGGGTCGCACCAGATCAACCACCCCAGCCGACCGAGGACGCCCCCACCCAGCACCCGAAACGCCCCTGCACCCGACCCGCTACACTGTGGCGGTGCGACGCGGCGGCACGCACGACCATGCCGCCCTGACGCAGGGCCTCCGTAGCTCAGGGGATAGAGCACCGCTCTCCTAAAGCGGGTGTCGCAGGTTCGAATCCTGCCGGGGGCACGCAGGTCAAAGGCCCCCAACCTACTCACGTGAGTAGGTTGGGGGCCTTTGACGTCCACGTCCGACATCAACGCGGGCGGTCACCCGCGATCGGGTCGAGTGGGGCGCCTAGTCCTGAGCATCCGGTCCATGTGGCCCATGGCCTCCCGCTGGGTGTCCTGCACGACGTGCGTGTAGACGTCCATGGTGATGCTGATCTGTGAGTGCCCCAAGATCTCCATCACCACGCGGGGCAGCCACCTGATGCCCAGAGAAGGGATACGTCGCGGCTGGGACGGTCGGCTCCACGGGTGGCCACTTTGGCGCGAGCCTCGCAGGTCATGGCCCCAACGTCGCGCTTACGGGCAGGTACACAGGCTGCCCGACGCGCCGCAAGCTTACGGGGCCCTGATCACTCACGCCAAAGCGGCACCAACCCAAATCCGCTTCACCCACCCATCCCTTGGGTGCAAGCATTATTTGAGTAGCTCAGAAAGATACTGCTCAGTGAAGTCCCGAGTACGCCCAAAATCACGATTGATCTCTTGACCGCCAGCAAGTTTCACCAGCGCTTCGGCGCAAGTCTGGACGGCTTCAAGATAGCGATCGTCATCCCACAAAAAAGCATTGAAAGGCTTACAGTCCTTTTCTGCCTCCTTGTCAATACTTTCAACTCTTTCCGGACCGCTCGACTCAGAATAAATCGTTCGCACCCCGGCCAGAAGATGGTACCGGGCAGGCTTCAACTCTCGCGCGATCACCCCGCTCCTGAAGAAGTGATCAAGCTTACAGAACGCATAAGCGGCGGAATAATAGTAGGCCTCGTTATGGGAATCGGAGAAGACGTCGTTACCCACGCGGTTGCGAAGATCGCCGTAATAGCGTGCGGCCGTGTGAGGAATCCTGAGGTAAAGCGAAGCGAAAGCCTGCATTAGGTTACGGAGAGAGATCACCCTCCACGTACCACGAACCTGAGCAGAACCTGACCATTGCCGCGAACGCCGTTCGTAGTAGATCCGCTTACCGGGCTCCGCTTCAAACGAATTGAAGTAGGCTTCAATCCTCTTTTGCAGCTCCGATAGAGCGAAAAGGTTCTCCTTGGTTACCTGACCCTGCTTATTGGTTGCTTTCGTGATGCTCTTAGCTACGTCATCATCCAAAGTGACGATCAAGCGAAAGGGGACATAAACGCCGTCCAAGTTCTCTCGCTCGGAATGAAGGATGTGACTGGTCTGACATCCATTCACGACCTGAAAGTCGATCAAAGTCAGGCGATTTCCCGTGGCCTTAAGGTCATGCGCAACTACCGTGACCCCATTATTGAGGACACAAAAACGGCTACGGTCGCCGGATGCCAGCGTCTGTCGGATATCCGCGTTTACGTCGGTCTCACCTTGAAAGTCGCGGACATTGTCGAAGAAGAGCGTCTTGCGGATTTCCCCTTCGTCGTCAGTTACGAGTTTGATGAATTCGCTTCCCGGAAGAACCCCAAGGTACGCCTCACGCACCCCTTCTACCTCAGGCAGTGTGGTTCGATTCTCGAACTGAACTGTCACTTCAAGGGCGGAGTCGATAGCGCGCCAATTCCTCTGAACTTCACTGGCGCCCCAGATGTGAAAATCGACGCGCGAGAACAAGTTTGATCCAAGGAGCCGCTTTTCAGTGTCCTTCATCTTTCTTACGATGGGGCCACGGTTGTTCCATGCACCAAGGGTCACATAATAGAGGCGACATACGGGGTTCTCGCGAAAACGACTCGATTCATCAAAGACCCTGTGGAGCATCTTCTGCTGAATTTCCAGGTTGGGGTGAGGAGGCTCATCCTCTGTAAGCAGAGTAATCGAGGCGTCCGAGAAAATACTCAGATCGCCCAAGCCGAAACTCGCCGATGTCTTCACCTGCGTCAACGTGATCGAAGCTTCGATTGCCCCGCCACCCGTAAGTGCGTCTTCCAGCTCCGCCATATCGGAAACGAGTTCACCGTTGATGGAGAGTGCAAAGCCATCGATTCCGAGCGTTCCGTCGTCACCGCATGAGAAATCTTCAACGCTGAACTGCTGGTCGTGGTGGCGGGAGAGGACGATGAAGTTAACGAAGCGCTCGAAGGCGACGTATTCTTTCAGATGCCCAACTCCCGCATCCTTTACCCAGCTCTCCATCAGCCCACGAGTAACCCTGTCCATTGCCCCTCCGTGCCACTACACCCGCCCCCGCCGAGCCTGGCGATGAATGCCTACAGTACCTACGTTTCCGCACTTACGTGTCCGGAAGCGAAGTTTCCGGCCTGAGGTCACAGTCGACGACGGACAGGTGTGCCAGCTCCGTGCCGGATCACGGGCACTGGCGGGGAACACCGGGGGCAGGTGGCTGAGCAGGAGGCACTGGACCGCCCCACCGCTGCTCGGCGATGCAACCGCCCGTGAGGTTTTCCCCGAGCCTCCCAAGCTGAGGGCCCAGGCACCGTCATCGCGTGCTGGCCGTCGTAGCTTGCTCTGGTCGACGGCTCTGGCAGCGTGGTGGACGCCGGTGGGGGTGCAACGAGACACATGCGCGCCCGGTCGGCCGGCGCACCCGCCGTCGTGGCTGGCTGTCGCCGGCTGAGGTTCGTGCCACAAACGTGCCAGATGCAGGGGACAACAACGGTCAACACCGGCGTCCCGCGGTCGGGTAGCCGTTTGCTTCCTCGACCTGCAAAGCCGCAGATCATTCAGCCTCTCTCCTGAAGCGGTGCTGAAAACGTCCCGCCTCGCGGGTTAACACCATGAGCCGCTCGCCCAAGCCCAGGCTGTGATGTCATAGGCGGCTGGCATGCTGCGGGCAGCAGCCAGAGGGGGGCCTATGTCCGTACCGAGTAAATGGAATATTTCTCGACATTGGAACGAAAGTCCGAGAAAAGGTGATTTCGCACCTCACCTGTTGCTTGATGAGCCGCGTTGCTTCGCCTGCGGGTGGTTCTCTGAGCGAGAGAAGCGGGCCACTGCTCAAGCCTCATGGCAACGCGCCAATCTCGAACGAGCCCACATCACCCCCAGCAGCCTCGGTGGGCCAGACGAAGCGAGCAACCTGCTCCTACTCTGTAGGCCTTGCCATCAAGAGGTTCATCGTGACCGCGATCTGCGAGTGGCCCAGGATCTCCATCACGACGCGCGGGGCGAACCCGGCCGCGAACAACAGCGAGGCGCATCCATGCTGGGTGTCGTGCAGACGCACCCGTGGCGGTCCAGCAGCCACCGCGATCCAGCCGAACCGGTAGAGGTTGCGCAGCTCTAACGGCAGACCGCTGCGCGTGGTGAACACCAAATCGCCGGCCCGCCAGTCCGACCCGGCAGCGGCCCACTGTGTGGCCTGCCGAACGCGCCTACCACCGGAGCGGGGCGACGCACAACTCCACTCACTGACTGCAGCGTTCTGGCTGCGTCCTGTAAGCCTTCTCGTTAGCCTGATGCAGCAGTAAGGGCAAATGGTGCGTCCCGCCAAGGCGTACTAGCCGGAGGCAGGAAGGTCGGCGTGGTGGAGAGACTGCAGCTTGTCGACGTCGAGCACATCCCCAGCGACGAGCTCGTGCCGCTGATCACGCGCAGCTTCGACAACCTCGTGACCGTATCCATCGCGGAAGCCACCAATGGCTACATCCCGCAGAAGACCCGTCGCCTGCTGCGGAAGGCGGAATGGCGCCTGGACTGGCAGGACGCACTGCTCTGCGCCTGCGGAGAGCTCCAGGTCGCGTGCGAACGGATGCGCTACACCAACGATCCTCGCCTGCAGCGCACCGAGTACCGCCTCCGCCGCGTACGCAACCGCTGTCACGAGGCTGGAGTACTTGCCAAGAAGTTACGCCGCAACGACTTCAACAACAGCGCGGAAAGAAAGAACGGCACAAGCTCCCACCGCACCGCACAGGGTTGGCTGAGGCAGGTGTTCTCCGATGAGTACGCCGGTCTTGTCCAAGAGGAGCGCGCCCGCCGACAACTGGGCGACGTGCCTGAGACCCCAGCTTTCCACGATGTACATGAGGAATTCGCCTACGCCTGTTCCAATGGCCTGATCACGGCACCACGTAGCCCGGACGTTGAGGCGCTGATAGCGGCCTCGGACCTTGCGGTGCGGAACGCCGCCGCCAAGGATGCCAAGGACCAGGAAGAACGCAACATGGCGTTGCGCCATCCGCTGCTTTTGGGCCGATGGGAGAACGCCTTGAGAGCCCTCGGGTACATGGTCGTGGGGCGTGCACGAGCCAAGACGCCGCATGGTTTGGGAAGTCTTCCGGACAGCTTCTACACGATCCCCCAAGCGGAAGCCCTGGAAGTACTCAACGCCCGGCGCTTCCTCGCAGCGGTCCAGCAGCGACGCATGGAGTACAAGCGTTGCGTTCGCCAGCTCAGCCAGGCGCTGCGCGAGCGTGAGCGGGAAAGCCCTCTCATTGTCGCCCTGGCCGAGGCCAAAGAAGCAGCCAGCCAGCTTCTCGTCGATATGCACCCGGCTGAATACGCGCTCATCCGATCCGCACTGCGCCCCTACGAGGTACGCGATGGCTATCTGCCCAGAGAACTCGTCAGCAGCGGTCAGCGAGCTCAGATCAAGCAGGAAGTTCTGGGGGCGTTGGAAGATGGCAAATGGCCGCGCTCGGTACCGCCTCCGTCACAGATTCCGGAGGCAACACGAGCCCATGAGTGAAGCGCGGTAGGCACGGCACGAATTGATCGTGGGAACAGGGTGCACCTGCCCATCTGGAGGAGCTGCGCGACAATCCTCACAGCCGACATACGCCACTCCATGCGGCGCATTCATTCGTCTCCGTTAGCGCCGGCTTGCGACCGGCCCCGGAGGTCATCTTCCAGGTAGAGCCACACGCTGGCCACGAGGGAATAATACGTTGAGGACATCCCGGAATCACCCTCCCCGGCTTCTTGCTGCCGACGTCCATTCACCGAGCCACTCAGGCGGAGGTTTCCTGGTCGTCCATGAGCTCCTGGATTGCCGCCAGGATCCCTTCGACCGCGCCGGATTCGGCTGCGAGGGCGGATAGAGGGACCGACGGCCAGCCCTTGTAGCCCTTCTCCCGCTGCACCTCGAGCTTCTTCGCCAGCTCGGGGACAGCCGGCAGAGACCTCGCAAACGCCGCAGCGCGGTCGAGACCAAGGTGATGAGTGATCGATCCGAAGCTGAAGGCCAATTCCTCCTTCACGGGGTTGTCGTACAACGATAACGTCCAGAACGGCACCTGCCGACCGGCGACCGGATAGTAGACCGACATGCTGGGATACTTGGCCGTTCCGCCCTCCAGCCGTCCCCTGACCGTCGCATGATCGAGCAGAGCGGTTGCTATCCGACTCAGTTCCGGGGCGAGCCGAGCCCGGATGACCGCATCCATGTCGGCACGCGTGGTCCGCTGCTTGGTGCGGCGGCCGGAAGGGGACTTCGCTGCCGTGGCGACCTCCCCGTGGATACGCGGGACGAGGACGCGGAGGTCTCCGTTGCCTCGGTACTGGGTCAATTCGACCGCGTACACATCAGTCTGCCGCATCTGCCGGTTGAGGAACTCGACGATCGCTCTCAGCTCCAGCGGAATCCGGTCCGCGACGAACAGCAGCCGCATTTGCCCGGCGACCAGCCGTTCCTCGACCGTCGACCAGAACTCTTCAGGGGAGCGGTCACCGAGCAGTTCCCCGTACGCCTCGTCCAGCGGTCGTCCGTCCGCACTACAGGTCTCCTCGAAAGAGCGCTGAAGCAGCGCTCCGGGCCAGTAGCGCGCTCCGTTCGCCGCGTAGTCAAGCATCTGGCCCACCACTTCACGCCGGATACGAGTATCGCTCGCTCGCTTGACCTCCACCAGCGTCGGCACCCCGTCAGCGTCGACGAATAGATGGTCCAGCCAGTACGCCGGACCACTCTCCCCACTCGTCGGAACACCCATCTCCCGTGCCACCAGTACCAGCCGCAACGACTGCCCATCGGCAAGCGAGCCGAAATCCAGTACCCGTGGATGGCGCGCGAGGAGCTCCTGGAACTCCGCCTCGGTCTCGAACGCGGTCGGCTCCAGGGCCTGCAGAGCATTTCCCAGGACGAATACTGGCTGATCAGTCACTTGTTACCCCACCCTGTGATCCACGACCGTGTTCAGCGATCATTCCGCATTGATTGATACCGGAAGCCAGTGACAACAGCGACCCCGCCCGCACTGCGACCGGTCGCCTGCCCGAGCAGCTCGGTGCCGAGCCGGTCCGGAGCCTCGCTTTGGCGTGCAGGAGTGACTGGAGCACATCGGGATCACACGGATCCTTCGCGGCACAGTGCTGGCAGGGGCTAAATATTCGCCAGGCGGCCGCCCAGGCTCGGTCGCTAACTCGGATGACGGCAGGTCTGGGGGAGTCGTGACTCGCGCCCCACATCGCCGCCTACGCCGCGTCAGCAGCCTTGGCCGAATCCGCGATCTGAAGCAGCCGGGCCAGCTCCTCCGGCCCGCGCCTGATCAAATCGAACGCCACCGCCGGGTCTGTATCCGGCGGCAGCGGAGTATCGGTGAGGACATCCGTGAGGCTGTACCGGTCGAGCAGCCACAGATGCAGTGCGCGCCAGTCGGTGCCCCGGTCGAAGGGTAGGTCATCCGCCCATGGCAATGCCTCGTACTGGGTGCCGTCCGTGCCGTTTGCGTGGAGCAGCCCGGAGCGACGTACCAGACACGGGAAGCAAACGCCGCAATTGGCAATGCGAGGGCCGCCGCTGCGGCGGGCGGGTGGCTTGCCGCAGCTCAGGGTGGATTCCAGGTCGGACGGGGTAAGACCTGCATCACGCCCAGCCTTACACACCTCGCCTTTCGTCAGCCGCCCCAAGGGGTTGACCACCCGTACCACAGTTCCGGCGTCACCCACGGCGGTTAGCAAGGCGTTCAGACGGCCCAGCGTCCATGGGTGCACGGAACGGGTGGAGCAGGCCGCCGAACGTGCTGGCGTCAAGGGGGGGTTGAGGGCGAGCTGACCGTTCTCGGGGATGTGGACGGTGGTTACTCCGTGCGCGGTAGCGGCGCGGATCGCGCCGGCGGCGTACAGCAGACCGCGGGTGCGGGACGAGGTTTCCAGCCGCAGTCCGGAGCCGTCACCCGCCGGGGTCTGGCTCATCGGTAGCAGCATTACTTGCCGGTGTCCGCCCAGTCGCTCGACGGCCTTGTACACCCGCTGCTGGAGACGTAGTAGGCCGATTTCGCGGAACATCACGAGCAGCAGCGGTCGGGGGTCGTCGGCGCGCGAGCGGGTGGCTGCCCAGCTGAGGGAATCCAGTCCACCGGAGAACAACGCGACTTCGGAGGCACGCGGGTCGTCAGGGAAGATCATCGCCTCCTCGACCTGGTGACCGGTGAGAGGCCGGAAGTCCACATGCCAGAGGTCCCCGGTGAGGATCTGGAGGAGTGCGGTGAGATGGGTACGGACGGCTGCGCTCTGCCATCGCTCGTGTTCCGTGACGGGCACGGCGAGGCTGATGCGGCGGGTCCACCGGTCCCGCACGCCGGTACGGCGTACGTACTTGCCGGCAATGAACGCCGCCCTGGCGACGCGGAACAGGTCCTCCGCCCAGTCGGGGACCGGACCGGGCAGGTGGTGCCGGCCGGTGATGCGGCGCTCTTTTTCCTGAAAGGCTTCCTCGCCGATCTCCGTCCAGCGGTCATCGCGAGGCCGGT
Organism: Streptomyces hygroscopicus subsp. hygroscopicus; assembly: GCF_001553455.1. Taxonomy (GTDB): domain Bacteria; phylum Actinomycetota; class Actinomycetes; order Streptomycetales; family Streptomycetaceae; genus Streptomyces; species Streptomyces hygroscopicus. The sequence continues at coordinate 42,492 of NZ_BBOX01000121.1, read as the reverse complement.
CCGCGCTGTGGCCACGCCACCACAGGAAATGGTCGGAACCGGTCATGCCGCGGCTCCCGCTTCTCCGGTGGTCTCCTCAAGGATCAGACCGAGTACCTTGCCGACCGCCCGCGGTACCAGTGATTCGGCGATCTTGGGCAGTGCGGTCGGGGGATCCTGCGCAACGCCCACCACCGATTGCGCGGTGTCCACGGCTTGCGCGTGGCCCGTTACTTCGGCGGACGCCTCGCAGGGATTCGGTACCAGGTCCACCACATTCTCCGCGACCCAGTCGGCGATCCTGCCTTCCGGATCGGTCGCGATGAGCACCGGTACGGCCAGTTTGACGTGCTCGGCAACAACGGACCGGAGGAACTCCCCCACCATATCGGCGAAGAACACCTGGTAGAGATCGCACAGGATGTCCCAGGCAAAGCCACCGCCCGCGCCATTCCCGTTCATGGCGTCGTCCATCTCGGGATGCCTGTCCCGGACATCGCGGACCGCCGCGGCCACCCCTCTGCGCACCGCGGCGTCGGCGAGTGTGCCACCGTCTCCGCCGACTTCCGAGACGAGACGTGCGACGAGCGCGTCCGAGGACTCGGCGCCCTCAGTGGCCAGCGAGCCCAGGACCCCGGCGAGCCGTTCACCGGCTACACAGGCCGTGTCATACAACCCGAAAGCCGATCGATCGGCGCGGAGCGTCTCGTGCAGGGCACGCAAATGGTCTGCGGCGATCTCTTCTAGCTGTACTGACCGGGCACGTTGATTGAGAACAGGGGACCTGATCGGCAATCACGATGCGGGGGTTGAGTGCCTGTCAGCCAGGTCCCTGGCGAGCTGACTGATGCGTGCGCGGGCCGTCTCAGGGGCGAGCACCTCGATGTGGTCGCCGAACTGCAGAAGCTGACGCACCGACTCGATGTCGGGGTAGCGCACGACGACGACGCACGAGCCTTTTTCCGCGTCGGAGACATGGTGGATGCGGGTGCCGAGGATGCGCCGCGCCAGGTCGAGACCCTTTTCCGGCAGGCGGATGGTCACGCTCACGCGATCTTGCTCCTCAGTGCGTTTCTTCAACTCGGCCCATCTGGTGCGGAGGGTTTCGCCTGGTTGGAGCACGGCTGGTGCGTCTAGCTGTTCGAAGGCCGACAGTCGTTCCAGAGCGAGCAGCCGGCTGTCGCCCTGGTCATCGGCGACGAGATACCAGCGACCTGATTTCGCCACGATCCCGTACGGGTCGACCACCCGTGTCGAGGCCTGGCTCTCGGCGCTGCGCCGGTACAGGATTCGAAGGCGTCGCCGGTGTCGCAGGGTCGAGGCCAGATCCGATACTTCGACCGCTGCCTCGGGGGCAGCAAACCACGCGGTGCTGTCGACAAGCACAAGGTCAGCCAGGCGCAGCGGGCTCGGCGACTCAGGTGCTGCAGCCTGGCGGGCGGCGATCTTGCGCTCGGCCGACTCCCACACCGCAGTTAGGCCCATTCGCTCACGTAGTGCGCTGTCCAAGCCGGCCACGGATAGGGCCTCCAGTTCTGGTGGTTCCAGATGGGATGCGCTGAGCCGTGCACTGGGGAGCAGGACGATCCCGCCGTTCCGCCCACGTTCGGCATAGACGGGCACGCCCGCTGTCGATAGCGCCTCGACGTCCCGCAGCACAGTCCGCCGGGACACCTCAAGACGCGCGGCGAGCTCCGTGGTAGTGAGCCGCTGACGGGTCTGCAGGAGCAGCAGGAGATGCAGGAGCCTTGAAGCCTTCATGCTTACCCATGTTCTCAGAAAAGGTGACAGGTTCCGTCGCGATTGGTTGATCCACTGGGTGCTGGACCGAGAAATCAACGAGTTGAGGAGCACTCCATGCCCGCACCGAACCTGTTCCTGATCGGCGTCCGCGACGCCGAGGCCGCCACCGCCTTCTACAGCGACCTGTTCGAGATCGAACCGACCTTCACCAGTCCCCACTACGTAGCCTTCGAAGCTGCCCCCGGTGTCCTGTTCGCACTGTGGACGGGCTACAGCGAGCACGCGGTCCCGAGCCTCCCTCGTACGACAGAGATCGGACTCATGGTGCCGGGGCCATCGGAGGCGATTGACGAGATCTTCACGAGGTGGGCCTCGAAGGGGGTCCACGTTGTGCAGGAGCCGCATGATGCTGTCTTCGGCCGCACGTTCGTGATTACGGACCCTGACGGCAACCTCATCCGAGTCTCCCCGGTCGACTGACCTGCACTATCCCTCCCCGCATATCTCCAAGCTGAAGGGCCGGCCACACACCATGGCCGGCCCTTCAGCCTGTCTAGGAGCTCAGAAATGTCGCATTCGAACGCGGCCCTCACCCCGCGCCACCGGCTGAAAGTCGCTCGACTCGTCGCTGACGACGGCTGGCCAGTCAGCGAAGTCGCGGCCCGCTTCCAGGTGTCCTGGCCGACCGTGAAGCGCTGGGTCGATCGCTACCTCGCAGGCGAGTCCATGCAGGACCGATCCTCACGACCGCGGAGCTCTCCGGCCAAGACACCCAAGACCGTGACAAAGAGGTGCGTCAGCCTGCGACTACGTCTGCGGGAAGGGCCGGTCCAGCTCGCTGCGAGACTCAATATCGCCCCGTCGACAGTGCATCGAATCCTGCGATCGGCCCGCCTGAACCGACTCGCCTACGTCGACCGTGAGACCGGTGAGCCCGTCCGCCGGTATGAGCACGACCATCCGGGATCACTGGTGCACGTGGACGTGAAGAAGCTCGGGAACATCCCCGACGGTGGCGGCTGGCGCTACGTCGGCCGCCACCAAGGCGAGAAGCACCGCGCCGCGACGCAGAGCAAGTCACGCAACGCCTACGGCGGCCCGAGGGTCGGATACGCATTCGTGCACACCGTCATCGACGACCACTCCCGCGTCGCCTACACCGAGGTCCACGACGACGAAACAGCCGTCACCGCCGTCGGCTTCCTGCACCGGGCTGTCGACTGGTTCGCTGACCGTGGCGTCACCATTGAGAGGGTCCTGTCGGACAACGGCGGCGCGTACCGCTCGTACCTGTGGCGCGACAACTGCGAAGCGCTTTCGATCACCTCGAAGTTCACGCGCCCTTACCGCCCGCAGACGAACGGGAAGGTCGAGCGCTTCCACCCGCACCATGGCCGATGGCTGGGCCTACGCCCGCTGCTACACCAGCGAGCAAGAACGACGCGACGCACTGGCCGGTTGGCTCCACCAGTACAACCACCACCGGCCCCACACCGCGTGCGGCAACCAGCCGCCATTCTCACGATTGATCAACGTGCCCGGTCAGTACACCTAGCCGCTGATCCGCGTTGCGCGAGTCCTCCCGCCAGCGAGCCAGCCGCCTCGCCGCGGAGCTCCATCGGTCGCCGTTCGGTCCCTTCCATCGCGTGGATGTCCCCACAGCACCCCCAACCCGATGGTGTCCCGACCCGGCCTCCCAACCATGGCACCAGACCGGACGATCCCCAGGTAGGGCGCGACTTGGCCAAGGCGGCGCGGACCTGCCCAGCGGCCAACTGGCCAGCAATATCACCGTCTGCGACATGTACACCGAGGAACGTCATCAGACGTAACGTTGAGTCACGCACATCGCACAGAGAACGCGGACATGACCGCCTCCACCGTCGCCGGGCGCGGCTGGCCGGCGGAGACGATGTTCGGTGACGACCGTCCCCGCGGGTATCTGCTGCACTGCGAGCAGGACCGGTACACGCCGACGCAGGCGATGAAGCGGGCCGCCGCGCTGTACCACGAGCACCGGGCGGACTGCGTGATGATCGAGGCCAACAGCGGTGGCGACTACCTCCCCGCGCTGTGGGAGCAGGTCGACCCGACGGTGAACTGGCGAATCGTTCACGCGACCCGTGGAAAGCGGGCGAGGGCGGCTCCGGTAGCGCAGTTGTACGAGCAGGTTCGGGTCTCTCATGCGGGTCTGGCGAGGGTGTTTGCGGAGCTGGAAGAGCAGATGACGATGTTTGTCGGGCAGGGCGAGACGGAGGACTCTCCGGACCTGTTGGACTCGGCGGTGTGGGCATTGTGGGATCTGTTCCTGGATCCGACGATGCCGTCTCCGCGGGGTGGGGATGATCAGAGGCTTAGTGGTCGTCGGCAGAGGCGGTCATCGGACTGGTTGTGGGCGGCCGAAGAGTAGGTCATAGCCCGGGGGGAGCTGGAGCAGGATCTGGTTCATCAGTTCTTCGCCTGCGAGGTCGGCCGCGACGCTGAGCACGGCGCTGACGTCCCAGGTGGCGGTGCGTTCGGTGGCGCCTTCGATCCATGCGGCTGTTGCCCGGATGAATCGTTCGGGTGGGAGCGGTTCGTGGCAGTGGAGGGGGTTGAGGAGTACCAGTGCCAAGGCGTCGGGGAGGCGGGCGGCGAGTTCGGCGCGCACTTCTCCGACCAGGTGTGCGCCCAGTAGGGCGAGGACGACGCGGGCGGCTCGTTCGGCTTCTTCGGGTGAGTCGTACTCGCCGCGTTCTTGGATGGCTGCCAGGAATGCGTCCCAGTGCATGGGCATGGTTCCTCCCGGTCCCGCGTCTCGGAAGGGTGTGGTGGTCGGGGGCGCGGGCGGGGGCGATGGCCCCCGCCCCTGAGGGGGTCAGCTGCTGATCTGCTTGCGGCTGCTGCCGCCGCTGATGGCGATCTTGCGGGGCTTGGCCTCTTCGGCGACTGGGATGGTGAGGCGCAGCACGCCGGCGTCGTAGGAGGCGTCGATGCGCTCGCTGTCCAGGGTCTCGCCGAGGAACAGCTGGCGGCTGAAGGAGCCGGTGGGTCGCTCGGCGACCACGACTTCGGTGCCTTCGCCTGCACTGGGCCGGCGTTCGGCCTTGACGGTCAGGACGTTGCGCTCGACGTCGAGGTCGATGGTCTCGGGATCGACGCCGGGGAGGTCCAGTTCGACCACGAAGGTGTCGCCGGCTCGGAAGGCGTCCATCGGCATGGCCGCGGGGTGGGCTGGTGTGCCCAGGAGCTGCTGGGTGAGGCGGTCCAGCTCACGGAACGGGTCGGTGCGCATCAGCATCGTCATCACTCCCTTCGTCGGGATGCCAGTGCGTTCACCGCGTTTTCCGGTATAGCTCGCCCGGCGAAAATTGACAAGCCTGGGCGCAACTTTCCTGTTGTCCGTCGTGGCGGGTTGTTGTGTGAGTGACCGGCTGTGCGGGGCACACGACACAGGGCAGGCAGTTGCCGTGGTGAACGCGCCGGAGTACGGGGTGAGGCTGATGGATGAGGTGGAGATCCTGCCGGTGGCCGGACCGGCGACGCTGACGATCTTTGTCTCGATGAACCGGCCGGGCTCTATCGCCATGGCCCGTGAGGGCGCCCGCGCCTTCGTGGAGTGTCTGCGATTCGATGTTGGCAGGAAGGCGGCCGACAGCGTGGCGCTGGTGGTGTCGGAGCTGGTCACCAACGCCCTGCGGCACGCGGGAGGCCGCTGCGTGCTGAGCCTGGCTGCTCTGCCGGACGCCGTCGAGGTGGCCGTGGGCGACTCCAGCCTGGTTCGTCCGCAGTGGCGTATCTCGGACCGGGTCGGCGGCGGGGGCTTCGGCTGGCCGATGGTTCACCGGCTGGCTCGCTCGGTGACCGTGACCGGCAGGGCAGGCGGTGGCAAGACGGTGCGCGCGGTGGTGCCCTGTGGCGCGGGGCGCACTCCTCGGACTCGTCACGGACTGCCCCACAGCGCGACGGCGGGCCTGGTGGACGGCGGCTAGGGTTTGATGTTGGCGCGGGGCCGACTTCCTGGGAGTGGAGATGGGCCTGCGCCAGTTCGTGATCGATGCGTGGTCGTGGCTGAACTACAAGCCGGTGATGGCCGAGGCCGGCAGGCCGGGGAACCAGTCGTTCCCGGAACTGACTGCCGTGTGGCTGCCGCCCGAGGAACTGCGGCGGCTGGCCGCGTACAAGGTGCTGTCGGCCTATGACAACAACCAGGCTGACCAGCTTGCGGCGGCCTCGGGTGATGAAGCGGGGATCGAGCGGCGGGAGCTGTGCGACGCCGCGAAGCTTGACCTCTCGCCATTCGTCGACCCGCTCCACCCCACGACACGGGTACGAAACTGCCCTTGATCACCAGCCTGTCGATCAGATTCCGCAGGTCAGTGGGGTCATCCTGCTGCGTGGTGCCCTGCCGGGGGCACCAGCCAAACGCCCCGGACCGATCATGGTCCGGGGCCTTATGGGCTCGACCCCTCTTGGGGTCGCCGCAGAGGGCGTCCGTGGCGCCGGCCCTCGTGGCGGGTGTGGACGACACGGTTGTCGAGGTCAGAGCAGTGGAGGCTGCCGGGTCGGTCAGCGGACGCTAGGACAGCTTCCATTCACCGGTTTGGTTGGCCATCCCGGAGTTCATGGCGAACTGGATCGTGTCCGTCTTGGATGCCTTGGGGACTTCGAACACGATCCAGCCCAACGCCTTGCCGCCGGGCTTCAGCCTCACGGCGCTGGACATGGAGGGGCCCGCGGTGATGTCGGCGAAGGTGGAATCGAACTGCTGGCCGTCGACATCGGTGATCTTGGCGCCGTTTGCGGGGCTGTCGCTGTAAGCGGCGGTGCCCGTGTTGACCAGCTTGAACTGGACGCCGACGAATCGCTTGCCGGACCCGGGTGTGGTGAACTCATCGCTGGACTTCGCCGGGTCGGCGATCTTGACGACAGTGACGTCGAGCTTGTTGCCGTCTTCCAGGCCCTTCAGCGCGATGGTGTCGCCGACCTTGGCGACGTCGGGCGTGGCGGACTTCTCGGCGGCCGGCTTCTCGGCGGCCGGCTTCTCGGCGGCCGGCTTCTCGCCGGTCGTAGCGCTGGCCGACGCCTTGGCCTTGGGCTTGTCGGTGACGGTGTCGCCGGAGTCGCCGGAGTCGCAGGCGGTGAGGCCGAGCGCGCAGATGCCGGCAGCGGCGACGGTGGCGACGAGTCTGATACGGGTGCGTCTGATACGGGTGCGGTGGTACACGTTCTCCCCAAGGGTTCTGTGGCTTGCGTGTGAAGGACCCATGAAGGAGCCATACGGTTGTATGCCACATTCGAAAAAATTTGAGGCGGAAGCAACCTGAAGGCCGCATCTGACGTCCGGAGCGCTTGGCGTGCCCTGCCGCCGCCCGTCGCGCGGTCTACCGGCCGGCCCGGTTCCGGTCGCGGGTTCGAACCCCGCCGGCCCGGTTCCGGGCGTGGGTTCGAGCCCCGCCGGCCCGACGCGGTCCTCCGGCGGAACGGGCGACGGCCTGCTCGACGGCCACGAAGCGCTGCTCACACTCCGGGCAGGTCGCCGCACCGACGGCATGAGTCAGGGTGCGCGCGACGTGCTCATGGCCGTCGGCCAGGACGACGACTCGTATCCTCAGCCGTCCAGGGTCCCGGCCACGGCGTCGACGACGGCAGAGGGCTGTTCCATGTGGACCATGTGCCCGGCGTTGTCGACATAGGCGATCTGGGCGCGGCCTTCCAGCGCAGCCGCGTTGGCCGCCGGGAGTACCTGGTCCGCGCGGCCCCACACCACCCTGACCGGGCCCGTGAATTCCCGGAGCAGACCGGCGGCGTCGATTCCGGGGCGGTCGCCATTGAGAAGCGTGCCGAGCAGGCTGTCGAGCGCCTGCTGTACGCCGTCGAGCCGCTTGTACTTCATCAGGTCGTCGGCGAGTTGCCGGGTGACGTGTCCCGGGTCGGCGAACAGCTGGGTCAGGTGCGGCTTGAGCTCCCGCCGTGACGAGGCGCGGGCGAATCCGCGCAGGTAGTCGGCGTTGATCTGGTCGCCGTAGCCGGCGGGTGCGACGAGGGTCAGCGACGCGATCCTGCCAGGTTCGCGGGCGGCGGCAGCGGTGGCCACGGCGCCACCGAGTGAGTGCCCGACCACGTGGACGCGTTCGATGCCCTGCTGGTCGAGGAAACCGGCCACCGCGCCGGCGAGGGTGTCGAGGGAACCGTCGCCGACGTCCTTGGTGGAGTCGCCGTGGCCGGGCAAGTCGATCGCGTGCACGGTGGCGCGGGCCGACAGCGGTTCCTGTACGAAGAGCCAGGAGTTCTTGTCGCCGCCGTAGCCGTGTATGAGCAGCACGGTCTCCGCCGCGGTGCCGAGGGTCGCGTAGGAGAGCGTACGGCCGTCCACCCGCACTGTCCCGAGGGCAGGCCCGGCGACCTCGTCGACCGCGCCGGAGTCCAGTTCCTCGCGCGCCGCGCGGGCGGCCTCGTCGATCAGTTCCTCGGGCACGTCGGCCGGAGCGATCAGCGCGATAGTGGCGCCGACAGGGGCGTCCTCGTTCGTCTCGGCGAGGACCCGCCGCACAACACCCGGTACCGGCGACTCGAGCACTCCGGTGATCTTGTCGGTGTCGATGTCGGCCAGTTCGTCGCCCTCGGCCACCTCGTCGCCCTCGGCCACGAACCAGCTGGTGATCTTGCCGCTTTTCATCGACAGGCCCCACTTGGGCATGGTGACCTTCGTGATGGTGTCTTCGGTGCTCACGGGGTCCGTCACTTCTTCCAGTCCAGGGTCTTCTTGACGGCGTTGGCCACCTTCTGCGTGTCCGGGATGTAGAGCTGCTCCAGGGGCTGCGCGAAGGGCACCGGAGTGTGCGGGGCGGTGACCATCTCGATCGGCGCCCGCAAGGCGCCGAACGCCTCCTGCGCCACCAGGGCCGAGATGTCGGCGGCCATGCCGCAGCGTGGGGTGGCCTCGTCGACCACGACAAGCCGGCCGGTGTTCTCGACGCTCTCGAGGATCGTGTCGCGGTCGAGGGGACTGGTGGTGCGCGGGTCGATGATCTCCGCCTGGACGTCCTGCCGCGCCAGCTCGGCCGCCGCCTCCTCGGCCACCGAGACCATGCGGCCGAGGGCGACGATGGTGACATCGTCACCGTCCCGGACCACGTCGGCCTCGCCGAACGGGATGGTGTAGCTGTCCTCGGGTACCTCGCCGGTCATGTCGTAGAGCGCCTTGTGCTCGCAGAAGATGACCGGGTCGTTGTCGCGGATTGCCTGGATGAGCAGGCCCTTGGCCTCATACGGGCTGGAGGGCAGGACGACCTTGAGGCCGGGGATGTGGGTGAAGAGCGGGTACAGGCACTGGGAGTGCTGTGCGGCGGCGTTGAGACCGGCTCCGTACATGGTCCGCACCACCACCGGTGTGACGGCCTTGCCGCCGAACATGTAGCGGAACTTGGCGGCCTGGTTGAAGATCTGGTCGAAACAGACGCCCATGAAGTCGATGAACATCAGCTCGGCCACCGGGCGCAGGCCACGTGTCGCGGCGCCGACCGCGGCGCCGACGAACGCCGATTCCGAGATCGGCGTGTCCAGCACCCGTCCCGGGAATCGCTGCTGCAGCCCCTTGGTCACGCCGAGGACACCGCCCCATGCGTCGTCCTCACCGGGGCTGCCCGCGCCGCCCGCGTTGTCCTCGCCCATGATGATGACGGACCCGTCGCGCTCCATCTCCTGCCTGAGCGCCTCGTTGACCGCCTCGCGATAGCTGATCGTGCGTGCCATGACCGTGCTCCTGGAAGTCGGGGGTCAGTAGGTGACGTAGACGTCGGTGGTGAGGTCGTGTGCGGTCGGCACCGGGGCCTGCTTGGCCTCCGCCACCGCGGCCTCGATGAGACCGGCCACTTCCCCGTCGACACCGTCCAGCGCGGCCGTGTCCAGCCGGCCGGAAGCGGTGACGCGCTCACGGAACTGCTTGAGGCAGTCCAGCGACGCCCGCGCCCGCGCCACCTCATCGGCGCGATAGGTCTGCTGGTCGCCCTCGAAGTGGCCGTAGTACCGGGTGAACTTGACCTCGATCAGGGTGGGTCCGCCGCCTTCGCGGGCCCGCTCGATCGCCTCACCCGCGGCCTCGTACACCGCGAAGAAGTCGAAGCCGTCCACGATCACGCCCGGCATACCGAATCCGACGGCACGGTCGGCGATGTTGTCGCAGGCCACCGACCAGGTGGCCGCCGTGGCCTCCGCGTAGCCGTTGTTCTCCGCCACGAAGATCGCGGGCAGGTTCCACACCGAGGCGAGGTTGAGCGCTTCCAGGGTGGTCCCCTGATTACTCGCCCCGTCACCGAAGAACGCCACGCCGACGCCACCGGTCCCCTGGTGCTTGGCGGCCAGGGCGGTGCCGCAGATCAGGGGCGGACCGCCGCCGACGATGCCGTTCGCGCCGAGCATGCCCTTGGACAGGTCAGCGATGTGCATCGAGCCGCCCTTGCCCCGGCAGGACCCCGTGACACGACCGTAGATCTCGGCCATCATCTCCTTGACGTCCACGCCCTTGGCGATGCAGTGCCCGTGGCCGCGGTGCGTGCTGGCGATCGAATCGCGCTCGTCGAGGTGGGCACAGACCGCGGTGGCCGAGGCTTCCTCGCCCGCGTACAGGTGTACGAACCCCGGTATCTCACCCGTGGCGAACTCGAGGTGCAGCCGCTCCTCGAACTCGCGGATGGTGCGCATGGTGCGATACGCCTCCAGCAGTGCCTTCTGGTCGAGCCCCGACGTGGCCTTGGCCGGTTGAGTGGGTGTCATCGTTGACGGTCCTTTCTTCGAGGGCTCTTGTCGGTCCGGTCGTCCTCAGACCACGGGGCGATCGCTGCGGAACAGGCCGGCTCGTGCCGCCTGGCTCATCACCGCGGTGACGTCGACACAGAGCGGCCCGTCTTCTGCGAGCCGCACCGTGGCACCCGTCGTGCCCACCAGTTCCAGTTCGCGCTCGCCGTCGAAGGACACCACGCCGCGGGTGGTGCCGATCTCCACCAGCTCGCCGGTGCGCAGGGGCCGCCAGGCGACCACCCCGACGGGCAGCACCAGACCCGGGGCGATCGGCGCGTTGATCACGGTGGGTGCTTGCTCCGCCGGGCACAGACGCACCGCGACACCCCCGGGTTCGTCCCGCGGGCTGGGGCAGAGCAGGCCCGCGATGGAGGACAAGCCGGTCGCGTCCGGCTCGGCGAAGGTGCAGTACAGCTCGGTGAGGGCGTCGGGGTGCCAGAGTGCGCGGGAGCCGACATAGGGCTCTGTGGACACCGCGACGTCGACCAGTCCGAGCGCGGTCCGCTGCCCGGTGCGTACCTCGAGTGCGTGAGCCCGGGTGGTGGCGATGCCGTGGTCGACGGCGCCGGTGGCCACCAGTCCGGCCGCCAGGCCGGCGACGGTGGCCTCACGCATCTGCGGGAAGGCGTTGTTGGTACCGGTGGACAGGGACAACAACGGCACGTCGCACCCGGGGCCGGCGAGCAACGCCGCCGTGGCCACGCGAGCGGTTCCATCGCCACCGAGGCAGATGATCACCTTCGCGCCGGCCGCGACCATGCGGCGGACCGCGTTGGCCGTGTCCTGGGCGCTGTCGGTGACGGCATCGTCATCGACGAAGCGGACGTGCGGCCATGGCGTCTCCTTCGCCGCCCGGTTCCGCACGCCTCTCAGGACGGCCGCGGAGATCCCTCCGAGATCGACGGATACCAGTACCGTCTCGACGCCGACCGAGCCCAGCGCCGTGAGCATGCGCCGCACCATGCTGGCCTTCTCGGCCGTCGGGAAAACCGATGCGCCGGATACCAGCCGCCGGATGTCCCGGCCGGAGGCAGGGTTGGCCACAATGCCCACCGCAGTCATGCCGCAGGGCCCCTTCACGATCCGATGTGTGGCCGGCGTCCTCCGGCCACGGATGTCATGGGACTGCGGAACCGGATCGGCGGGACAGGGTTGCACGACATTGCACACAGCGGTGAACGCAATCGGGCGCAACGCCTTGTGTGGACAGCGCGGTGATCCGACCGTGGGCCCATGACACGTGCGCGGCCGGACGCCACGGCGGCTCCCGCGGCGGGACGTCCGCGATGGCTTCGTCAATGAGGGCCGCCTCCGCGAACGCGTGTTCATGGACGGTCAGCATCGCGACCTCGTCGGTCCCGGTCGAGCGAAAGCCTCCCTGGATCACCGGCCCGCATACGGCCGGGGACGGAATGCACCGAGCCGCGGGAACTCGTGCGCCACAGGCGACCGCACACCGGTACCGGCGCACGGCCGGTGCCGTGCGCCTCACTGCGGCGCGGCGAGCAGATCAGCCGCTAACCGCGGCGCGGCGAGCAGATCAGTCGCGTCGCAGGTGATCGGACCGGTACCTGCGCAGCGCGGTGGGCGGTGGCGTCACCAACCGCAGATGCATGCCGCTCCCGCTCTGGTCCCGGTGTCAGGGCTCACCGTGGTCGCCGTGCGTGACGGTCAGGTGGACGCCGTCGGTGAGACGGTAGGGCCGGGTCGCCACGATCCCGCCGAGCCGGCGGCGAAGGCGCGACACCTCGGCCCGCGCCGCCACGAGGTGTCCCGCATCGCCGAACAATGCCTGGCTGAGCGCTTCGGCCGACATGCCGGCGGGACCCGCACGGTGCAGGAGCGCCAGTATTTCGGCGTGCCGTTTGGTGATGAGCCGGCGCCATGCCGTGTCACCGGCGTGCACCTGCAGCGACGGGGTGCTGGACAGATCGAGTTCGAGCAGCACCTTCCGGCCGCCGCTGGATGGCCGGACGAGCCAGCCGTTCGGCAGACGCTCGGGCACACAGGCGCCATAACCGGGCACAGCGAGGGTCTGCCTGGCAGCCGGTGCGGGAATCCGCGCGCCCACGGCGACGCCGGAGCTGTGCGCAACCCACCCGTGATCGTCGACCACCAGCGCCGGACCCGAAGTGGCGGCCAGCAGCGGTTCGGCCGACTGCCGAAGCCGCTCAAGGTGCTCCTGGTGACACCGCCAGATCCGGGCCTCCATGAGACGGCGCCCGGTCTCGGCCAATGCGCCGATCGCCGGGTGCAGCGTGAGGGCAGGGCCGCTGATATCGACGACGCCCAGCAGATCCCCGGTGCGGGGGTCGTGGACCGGGCAGGCGGTGCAGTACCACGCGTGCTGGTCCTGCTCGAAGTGTTCACCGGAGAGCAACTCCACCGGTGCGGCCTCGGCGAGCGCGGTGCCGATCGCATTGGTGCCCACCTGCGCCTCCGTCCAGACCGCGCCCTCGGTGAAACCGAGCGCGTCGGCACGGCGCCGCACCGATGCCGCACCTGCTCGCCAGAGGACGACACCCTCTGCGTCCGCGACCACCAAAAGCATGTGTGAGGCGTCCGGATTCGCCGCGAATACGTGCATGAATTCTTGGGCAGCGCTCCGCATGGGCGATGCGTACCGCCGGCGTGCGATCTCTTCTTCCGTCACGGAAACGCGCGGGTTCCCGCCCTGCACCGCCAGGCCCATCCGCAGCATGCGCGTCCAGGAGCGGGAGACGAGGGGGCGGGGCGTCAGCGGGGGGCGGCTTCCGCCGATGACGGCTTCATGCATCCGGACCAGGTCGCGGGCGTAATCAGGCAAGCTCCGGCCCTGAGGGATCGCACTGTGCATGCTCACCGCACCTCCCGCACCTTCGCGCCAGTCGGGGGGAGCGTATCCGCCGTATGAACCACGCGCTACCGCCGTGCAACAACTCCATGCAATTCCGTGCAACCCTGTCGCGCTCGTCCGGAAGGGCGTGTAATCAGCGCGACTGCGCGGTGATCCGCGACTCCGCGAAGGCGGTCTCAGAGGATTCCGGCGGTCCCTGCAATGAAGGTGCGCTCCGCGGAGAGCCCGGCACCCGCGTACGGACGGCAGCGGGTGCGGGGGCTCGTGTTACTCCACCGGGCGGGAGTTCCGCGGCGCACCGGGTCCTTCCTCCTCCGCTCATAGAAAGCTCAGTGCGGCCATGTCCGAGCCCCTCCCCACCAGGCGAACCGTGAGTTCGCTGATGCACGGCATCGGCGATCTGGCCGTAGTGCTCGTCATCACGTTCGGCGGCACGTTCGGCGGCTGGTTACCTGCTCGGCGACCCGCGGGTGAGCCCGTTCGAGCTTTACCCGCCGTCCTTCGATGCCGCCTTGTTCTGGGCGTTGCTATTCGTCGTCCGGTCGGGGGCCAACCACGAGTTCTTCGGATTCGGCCTACTGCGCCGGCCGCTCAGAGGAGCAGCGAAAACGGCATCGACCGCGGTGTTCGCGGTGGGGGTCACCTACGCTTTCGCGGCGGGTTTCGGGCACCTCGGCGCCGACTTCACGGCCTCATGGAAAGGCGGTCTCGGCTACTTCGCGGCTGCGCTCTTCGTGCTTTTCGTCTTCTCGGCCTGGGTGCTCGCGGTGATAGGCTGGTCGGACTGTCGCGTGGCTGATTGCATGGGCCGACACCTTCGGCAACAAGCCCACGAATACGAATATCGGCCTTGCCGCCAATCCGGCAGCGCGTGTCGCCGTCGCCTTGGCCCTTGGCCCTTGGCATCTTGACTTTTCTCACCTACTACCGGTTCGCGGCGGGCACGCTGCTCCATGAACCGGTCGCAGCCGGAAACCCGCACGACAACGCGCTCGGCAGCGCGCTCGGGTTCATGGACCGATTCGCCCTCGTGACGCCGCTGTACGTCGTCGGGTTCCGCTCCTATGGCCTGCCGATGGCCTGCCGATGGCCTGCCGGAGCCGGCTGATGCGACGACCAAAACCACGACCGCCCCATAGGACGTCCCCCGCTGTACCACTGCTATCCGCCGGCAAGGGAGCCGAGAATGAAGGCAGCACGCTTCTACGGTCCGGGCGATATCCGGATCGACGATGTCACGGAACCGGCGACACGGCCGGGCACCGTCAAGGTCGAGGTCGAATGGTGCGGCATCTGCGGCACCGATCTCCATGAGTATCTCGAGGGGCCCATCTTCGCGCCGGCCAAAGGCGCGCCGCACCCCCTCACGGGCGAGACCGTACCCATTACTCTCGGTCACGAGTTCGCGGGAGTGGTCCGGGAACTCGGTGACGGTGTCGAAGACCTGCGCGTAGGCGACCGGGTCGTGGTCGAGCCCTACCTCGTATGCGGCCGGTGCGACCCCTGCCGGCGTGGCATGTACAACGTCTGCCAGTCGCTGGGATTCGTCGGCCTCTCCGGCGGAGGGGGCGGATTCTCGCAATTCGTCGTCGCGGAGCGGCGCTGGATCCATCCGCTCGGTGAGCTCGGCACCGACGTGGGCGCGCTCATCGAGCCACTCGCGGTCGCCTACCACGCCGTACGGCTGTCCGGCGCCCGCCCCGGCGACACCGCCATCGTGTTCGGTGCGGGACCGATCGGCCTGGTGACCACGGGTGTGCTGCGCGCGGTCGGCATCGAGTCGATCATCGTTGTGGAGCCGGCGGACGTACGCAAGGCCAAAGCGGTCGCGGCCGGCGCCGACCACGTACTCGATCCCACCACTACGGACATCGCCACGGCGGTGTCAGAACTGACCAAGGGCCGCAATGCCGATGTGACCTTCGAATGCGCCGGCATCGACGCCGTCCTCAAGTCCGCGATCCGGTCCACGCGGGCGGGCGGCACCTGCGTGAACGTCGCCATCTGGGGACACGAGGCCAAGGTCGCGCTGAACGACCTGGTGTTCCGCGAGGTCAAGGTGGTCGGCAGCCTCGCCTACGCGAACGACCACCCGGCGACCATCGCGCTGGTCGCGGGCGGCCGGGTCGACCCGCACCAGTTCATCACCGGCCGCATCGGTCTCGATGACATTGTCACGAGCGGCTTCGACGAACTGGTGAACAACAAGGAGGAGAACGTCAAGATCCTGGTGCGCCCGCGGTGAGGACCGACCGGGTCCGAGCCCAGGCCACGAGCCGGTGCCGGCCGCCCCGCCAAGCACACCGCAGGGGAGTCGGTCGCCCGGCCGAGCACACCGAAGGGGGGGTCGGTCGCCCGGCCGAGCACACCGAAGGGGGGTCGGTCGCCCGGCGCGTCCGAGGCCGTCATCGCACGGTGCCCGCCCAGCTCCCGCCACCCGATCCGGTCACAGTTGCCGCCTGATCCCGCCGTCCGCCCCTCGCCCGCTGTCGAGATCCACCGGAGGAGTCCCCTCTCTCCCCGCGCCCCGGCCCCGGTCGGCCGGCCGGGGCCGCCCCGACGACGCTGGACAGCCCCCCGCCGTGGCCGTCAGCAGCCCCTCAAGCACATTTCCCATGAAATGTCTCTTTACGGAGAAAAGCACCAAAAGTTAGACTGGCCCAGATTGGGGGTCCTGGGCGAGGAGGTAGTCGGGGGTGGTCGAGTTCTGGGCACAGCGGAACGATCCCATGGCACGGGCGCGTGAGCGCTTCGCCTCGGGCGACCGGGTCGAAGGCGTGAGGGCGCCGATCCTGCAGTCGTGGCAGCGCTGCCGCGACCTCGGGCTCCGCCCGGATCGTTTTGAGCTGCCCTATGACGCGAACCTCGATCTCGAGTCCCCTCTCGTGCGCGCGGCCCTGCCCGTCCTGGGCCGGGTCGAGCCCGCGTTCCTGGGCCCGGTGAGCCTGATCATCACGGACAGTGACGGAACGGTGCTCGTCCGGCGAACCGGAGACCGCTCACTCGACCCACTCCTCGACGCCATCCAGCTCCTCCCTGGTTTCCGGTACGCCGAGCGGCTGGCGGGCACCTGCGGCTTGGGGACCGCACTCGCCGAACGCAGGCTGCACCACGTGCGAGGGCCGGAGCACTTCGCGGAGTGCCTGCAGGGGTTCGCGTGCTTCGCCGCTCCCGTGCTCAACCCGCTCAGCGGCCGCATCGACGGCGCCGTCAACCTCACATGCCGGGCGTCGGACGCGCGTCCGGCGATGGAGTCCTTCATCCAGAAGGCACGCAACTCCATCGAGCAGCAGATCCTCGACACCTGCTCACAGCGGGAACGCACCGTGCTTCAGGCATACGTGCAGGCCAGACGTCGTGGCTGCACGGCCGTCGCGGTCACCGGCGAGGGCGCGGCAAGCGTGGAAGCACTGGGCGACACCGGTCTGAGCCGGCGCGACCAGGAGGTCCTGCAGGAAAAGGCCACCGAGCTGCTCTGCTCCGGCGCGGTCGCCGCTGCCGAGGTGATGCTGTCCACCGGCCGGACAGCGATGCTGTTGTGCCGACCGGTGACCACCCCTTCGGGAATCAGCGGAGCCGCCGTCGAGGCTCTCCTGCCTTCTACGTCCGGGCACAGCACGCGGCTTCCACGCCCCGCGGAGCCGGAAACGGCCGAGCCCGCGCGCTGGAGTCCCCAGCGCCCCGAACCCGAGCCTGCCGGAACACCCAAGGCGCCCAAGGCAACCAAGGCACCCAAGGCCGCCGAGACATCGGACCCGGGCAGCGGCGAAGCGGGACGTCTGCTGCTCGTCGGGGAGCCGACGGTGGGTCGATTCGCCATGCAGACGCGGCGGCGGCTGCAACTGCTGAGCGAAGGCGGTGTGCGCATCGGCACCACCCTGGACGTCGCTCAAACCGCTGCGGAACTGGCTGACGTGGCAGTGCCGCAACTCGCCGACTTCGTCACGGTGGACCTGCTGCAGTCGGTGCTGAGCTGGGAAGAAGCCGCCGAGACCGGCGGACCACTGCACCGCATGGCCGTGGGCAGTATCCGGGCGGACTGCCCCTTCTACCACATGGACACACAGTTCGAGTTCGTCCCGACGACTCCCCAGG
Source organism: Streptomyces hygroscopicus subsp. hygroscopicus (assembly GCF_001553455.1). GTDB lineage: Bacteria > Actinomycetota > Actinomycetes > Streptomycetales > Streptomycetaceae > Streptomyces > Streptomyces hygroscopicus. The sequence continues at coordinate 25,061 of NZ_BBOX01000121.1, read as the reverse complement.
CGCGATGCCTCGCCACGGGGCAGTCGATCCTCGAACCGGACCTCACCCTCGCCCCCGGCTGGCTGGCCCAGGATCCGGTCCGCACCGAGAAGCTGCTGGTCGAGCAGGGCATCCACTCCCTGATGACGGTTCTGCTCCGGTCCTCGGGCATCGTTTTGGGCGTGGTCACGTTCTACCGGTCGGAGAAACCGGACCCGTTCGAGAACGACGACCTGTCGCTCGCGGAGGAACTCGTCGCCCACGCCGCGGTATGCATCGACAATGCCCGCCGCTACACCCGCGAACACACCATGGCCGTTGCCCTGCAGCGCAGCCTGCTCCCCCAAGGGCTCCCCCAGCAGGGCGCGGTCGAGGCCGCGTACCGCTACCTGCCGGCACTCGCGGGCGTCAGCGGCGACTGGTTCGACGTCATCCCCCTGTCCGGTGCCCGTGTCGCGCTGGTTGTCGGCGACGTCGTCGGCCACGGCATCCAGGCGGCCGCCACCATGGGCCGGCTGCGCACCGCCATCCACAACTTCGCCGCTCTGGACCTGCTCCCGGACGAACTGCTCAGCCATCTCGACGATCTGGTCATCCGCCTCGACAACGACGCACTCGCCTCAGGCGGCGGCCACGGCATCACCGGCAGCAGCTGCCTGTACGCCATCTACGACCCCAGTTCAGGCCAGTGCACCATGGCCCGTGCCGGCCATCCCCCTCCCGCCCTGGTCACCCCCGACGGACACGTCACTCTCGCCGACTTGCCCCCCGGACCACCCCTGGGCCTTGGCGGGCTGCCCTTCCAAGTAGCCGAACTCGAACTGCCCACCGGCAGCCAACTGGTGCTCTACAGTGACGGCCTGCTCCAGGACCACCGCCGTGACATCGACGCCGGAGTCGAGCGCCTGCGCCAGGCCCTGGCTCATCCGCAGCGACCGCCGGAAGCGACCTGTCAGGCAGTCATGGACGCCATGCTCCCCGCTTTTCCGCAAGACGACGTCACCCTGCTGGTCACCCGCACCCGCAGACTCGACACCCGGCAGATCGCCACCTGGAAGCTGCCTTCCGCCCCGGAAGTCGTCTCCACTCTGCGCACCGCCGTCACCCGGCAACTGGCTGACTGGGACCTGGAAGAGCTGCAGTTCACCACCGAGCTGATCCTCAGCGAACTGCTCACCAACGCCATTCGCTACGCGACCGGCCCCCTACAGGTACGCATGCTCCGCGCCGACAGCCTGATCTGCGAAGTCTCCGACGGCAGCAGCACCTCGCCCCACCTACGCCATGCCGCCACCACCGACGAAGGCGGACGCGGCCTGTTCCTCGTGGCCCAGCTCGCCCAGCGATGGGGCACCCGGTACACCGCCAACGGCAAAATCATCTGGACCGAGCAGGACATCCCGCCCTGAACGGTCAATCGGGACAAGCCTTGCTGGACGGGAATGACGAGCGGGCTCGCCCTCGGTCGGAAGTCGGCTGACCCATGTGCGAGTACGCATGCGGCGGGCTGGCGAGGCTCGGGGGTGGTGAGAGGGGGTCACCGAGCGAGAGGGGTGTGCGAGAGGAGGGCACCGAGCGAGAGGGGTGTGCGAGACGCTGACGATGATCGCGCCGTCTCAGTCGCCGGTCTTGGCGATGATGCGCCCCATTTCCTCGCGGCCAAAGGCCCGCAGAGTCGCGGTGCGGACGTTGCCCAGGCCGCTGAGCTGCAAGGACGCCGCGGTGGCGGTTTCGTCGTCGGGGGCTTCGATGACGCACACGAGGTCGTACGGCCCGATCGTCCAGTAGATGTCCACGAGCCGCGCGCCGAGTTTGTTCAGTGCCGCGGAGAAGTCCTCGGTGCGCTTCGCGGTGTCCTTGTAGGCGCGAACCCCTTGCTCGGTCCAGTTGAGCAGCGTGATGTAGGTCGCCACGGCGCCTCACCTCCATGAGAGGAATCCCGTCAGGACGATTTTGTGGGGTTTGGATAGAAAGCGCACTATATGCACGGAGGGGAACGGGTCGGCTACGGCCACGAGGGGCGGGCTTCGGTCGGTGCCCGCAAGGAGCCTGCGACGTCGTGCGCTTACCCCGCTTGGGTCTTCCGTGGGCGCCACGGGCCGTGACCGGCGGACGAGGTCCTGACGCGGCCGAGCCCCGCGCCGGCGGTGGCCGAGCCCCGCGCCGCCGGTGGCCGGTGTCTACGGCGGGGAGCGGGGAAGACCAGGCTCCCGCGAGCCGCGCTCTCGGCTGCGCGCCGATTGACCGGCCGTCGACCGTTTGCCGAACCGGCAACATGCGTCGCCCGCACGGCGGAGCGCGCGGCATGATCGGTGCGGACGGCCGCCGCCGCGTGGCCACCCAGCACAGTGCTCCCGGAGGCATCCATGCCGCAGACGCCCATGACCGACCTCACCCATCGCCTGGTCCCCTCGCCCGCCGGGCGGATCCACCTCGTGGAGCAGGGCACGGGGCCACTGGTGCTGCTCGTCCACGGCTTTCCGGAATCCTGGTACTCGTGGCGCCATCAGCTGCCGGTGCTGGCCGCGGCCGGGTACCGGGTGGCCGCCGTCGACGTCCGCGGGTACGGGCGTTCGTCCAAGCCCGAGGCGGTGGACGCGTACCGGATGAGCGAGCTGGTGTCGGACAACGCCGCCGTGGTGGAGGCGCTGGGCGAGGAATCCGCCGTGGTGATCGGTCACGACTGGGGGGCGAACATCGCCGCCGCCTCCGCCCTGCTGCGGCCGGACGTGTTCCGGGCGGTCGGGCTGCTGAGCGTGCCGTACGCCCCGCGCGGTGGCCCCAGGCCCAGTGAGATCTTCACCCAGATGGGCGGCGAGGAGGAGTTCTACGTCTCCTACTTCCAGGAGCCGGGCCGGGCCGAGGCGGAGATCGAGCCCGATGTCCGCGGCTGGCTCGCGGGCATCTACGCGGCACTGTCCGCCGACACCATGCCCGGGCCCGACCTGCCCGACCCGCATTTCCTGGCGCGCGGCGGCACGCTGCGCGAGCGGTTCCCCGCCGGGCGGCTGCCGGGCTGGCTGAGCGAGCGGGACCTCGATGTCTACGCCGGCGAGTTCGAGCGGACCGGGATGCGCGGGGCGCTGAGCCGGTACCGGAACATGGACCGGGACTGGGAGGACATGGCCGCGTTCGACGGGGCGCCCATCACCCAGCCGTCGCTGTTCATCGGTGGCGCCCAGGACGCCTCCACCACCTGGATGGGTGACGCGATCAAGGCGTACCCCAGCACGCTGCCCGGTCTCGTCGGCTCGCACATCCTCGAGGACTGCGGCCACTGGATCCAGCAGGAGCACCCGGAGGAGATCAACCGGCTGCTGGTCGACTGGCTGGTCTCGCTCCCCGCCCGGCCCAGTTCCGCCGCCTGACGTTTTACGCGTACGGCCGGGGCGCTGCGCGTACGCCCCGGGGCGCATGTCACCAAGAGCCGGTCGGTGAGCTAGCTCCTCACCGACCGGCTCTTCGGTCATCAGCGCACGGAAGCAGACGGGGGCCCATGAGCCGGCCCCGGTCTCGGCCGTCAGGCCCGGGTCCCGGCCGACTGGCTGGCAGGCTCAGGTCTTGCCCGGCCGGCAGGTAGGTCTCGGTCGGCTGGCAGACCCGGGTCCCGGCCGACTGGCAGACCCAGGTCTTGGCCGTCGGTGCCCCGGTCTCGGCGGCTCCCCCGGCCCACGGCGCGGGCGGCGTCCAGAGTCCGGCGGACGACGGACGACGGTCGCGGTGGCGCTGCCCGTCGAGGTGGCGGGAAGTCCCGGGCGGACACCGAGTCGTGCCGTGCCCGGGCGATCAGCGCCTTGGAGACGGCCCCGGTGTCGTCTGTCGCGGCCTGTCATCTCGCCTCCCCCAGAACAACGCATGCGTCTCCCGGCCTACGTCTGCTCGCTAGACAAGACTCAACGTCGCGTCTACTCTGGCGCTCATGACACACACCAGCACGCTTGCCGATCCGCGGGTCGCGGCGGCCATCACCCGCATGTTCGAACTGGCCGAGCAGGACGGGGACGTCGCCTCGCGCCTCGGGGGTGTGACGCCCGGGTCGGGGGCCCACCAGGAACTCGCCGACGCCGCGTCCGAGATCTACATGCCGATCTCCGCCGAAGGCGGGAAGCTGCTCTACAACCTCGTCCGCGCCGTCCGCCCGGCCACGGTCGTCGAGTTCGGCATGTCCTTCGGGATCTCCACGCTCCACCTGGCCGCCGCCGTACGGGACAACGGCACCGGGCACGTTTTCACCACGGAGATGAGCAAGGACAAGATCGCCGCGGCCCGCAAGACCTTCGCCGAAACCGGGCTGGACGACCTGATCACCGTGCTCGAGGGGGACGCCCAGGAGACCCTCGCCGACCTCGAAGGCCCGGTGGACTTCGTCCTGCTCGACGGCTGGAAGGACCTGTGCCGGCCGGTGCTGCGGCTGCTCGAACCGCGCCTGCGGCCCGGCACGCTCGTCGTGGCCGACGACGTCGACCAGTGCCAGGGCGCACTGCGGCCGTATCTCGAGTACGTCCGCGACCCCGCGAACGGCTACCACAACGTGACCTTCCCCATCGAGGACGGCATGGAGATCAGCTGCCGCCTCTGAGCCGCGGCCGCACCCATCGCGGCCGCACCCATCGCGGCCGCGCGGCCGGGCCCACCGAGCGGCGCGACGCCACCCAGCCCGCACACCGGCCCGGGACCGCGCGAGTCGCTCTTAGGAGCGATGAAGAGCGACGCGCGGGCGCATAGTGTCGGGCGGATGAATGTGGTTGACGGCAAGTGGCCAAGGTGGAGCGCTGATGCCGGACTGGCTGCCCTGGCGTTGCTGCCGCCGCTGCTGTCGCAGCCGTACGTCGACACGTCGGGGCCGGCGTGGGCGTCCCTCATCGGCTACGAGGCGGTGGCCGTGGTGGTTCTGGGCTTGCGACGGCGGGTGCCGGTGACGGCCTTCGTCGCCGGGCTCGGTGCGCTCGTGGCGGCGCTGGTGACGAGTGCCGGCGAGGGGGGCAAGCTGACCCCGCTGGTCTTCGTGCCGCTCGCCGCGCTGCTCTACAACCTGGGCAGCCGCTACACCAGCTGGCTGCGCACCGGGTCGGCGCTGCTCGGCGGTGGGGTGATGGTCCTGGTCGGCCTGTGGGTGAACTGGATGACGGTCGGCGCCAGTGAGCTCCGGGGCGGTCTGGACGTCTTCGCCGCCCTGGCTCCGATGCCACTGGCGTGGGCGATGGGTTTCGCCGCACGTTCCCGGCGGGCGCTGCTCGTCGCGGCCGAGCAGCGGGCGGTCGAGGCCAGGCGCGCCCAGCGCCTGGAGGCGGCGCAGGCCACGCAGCGGGAGCGGGCGCGGATCGCCCGCGAGATGCACGACGTGGTCGCCCACTCGCTCACCCTGCTCGTCGTGCACGCCGAGACCCTGCGGGCCCGCGGCGACGAGCTGCCCGACTGGGCCCGTGCCCAGGTCGACGGGCTGGCGGCGGCGGGTCGGCAGAGCAGTGGCGAGCTGCGTGACCTGCTGCGTATGCTGCGCGATCCCGCGGAGGCGGCCCCCTTGCAACCGGTGCCCGGACTCGGTGAGCTGGGTGCCCTGCTGGACAGCCACCGCGCCGCGGGGGGAACGGTCGAGGTGCGGATGGGGACGGCGGAGACCGCGCTGGAGTCGTTGCCGACTCCGGTGCAGACGGCGGGGTACCGCATCGTGCAGGAAGCGCTGGCCAACGCCCGCCGTCACGCGCCCGGCGCGCCGGTCCGGCTCACCGTCGACGGCACAGCCGGCCGACTGCGGTGCGAGGTGGAGAACAGCCGCGGGGTGCGGCGCGGCACGGCCGGTGCGGGGATCGGGCTCGGCCTGGTCAGCATGCGTGAGCGGGTGGACGCGCTGGGCGGCGAACTGACCGCTGGACCGACCGGCGACGGCGGCTTCCGCGTCGTGGCCACGATGCCGTGGGAGCATGCCGGTGCCTGAGCAGATCAGCGTGCTCGTGGTGGACGACGAGCCGATCATCCGCGCCGGTCTGAGCGCGATCCTGGACAGTCAGGCCGACCTCACCGTGACCGGTACCGCCGGGGACGGCGAGGAGGCCGTCGAGGCGTGCGCGCGGCTGCGGCCGGACGTCCTGCTGGTGGACATCCGCATGCCGCGCCGGAACGGGCTGTGGGCGCTGGCCGAGCTGGGCCGCCGGGGGCTCCTCGGACCGGGGCGGAGCCAGGTGCTCATGCTGACGACGTTCGACCTGGATGAGTACGTCGACGAGGCGCTGGCGGCCGGGGCGTCCGGATTCCTGCTGAAGAACAGTTCGTACGAGGAGCTGACCGGGGCGGTGCGGGCGGCGGCGGCCGGACACAGCGCGCTGAGCCCGGCGGTGACCCGCCGGATCATCGAGGGGCATCTGAGCGGCCGGCAGCGACCCAGTGACCAGGAACTGGCCCGGCTGAGGGACCTCACCGAGCGGGAGCGCGATGTGCTGCGGCTGGTCGGGGACGGGCTGAGCAACGCCGAGATCGCCGACCGGCTCGTGGTGAGCCTGCACACGGTGAAGACGCACGTCAGCCGCATACTCGCGAAGACCGGGTGCCAGAGCCGGGCGCAGGCGGCGGTGCTGGCCAGGAACACGCTGTCCTGACGCGTTCTGACAGATTTCGGGGCGCCCTGACCTTCCTGACCCGCTTCCTGCCGGATCAGGCCCCGTCCTCACGCGTCCGCACGCTCCTGACCCTGCCCGGTGGACGGGGCGTGCACGATGCCGCGCCCGGCCACGTCACTCCTTGCCATGTCTCGTCATTCCTAGGAGTGACCCGGCGCCCGCGGGAAGCCCGCCATCGAGCGATGTACCAGGTGGCTGCCGCTGGCTGAATGGTTGGTGTGCGGACGGGCCGCCACCAGGCCAGGCAGCGGGAAGAACACCCGGGTCCCGCCGCGCGAAGCAACCGTCATGTGCCGAAGGGAACTGCCATGTCCGCACACACGTCGTCCCGCCACCGGATCCTGCGCGCGGCGCTCACCGTGGCGTTGGCGACCGGTATGAGCGCGGCCCTCATGGGCTGCTCGGACGCGGAGTCGGAGGCGGAGTCGAGCGCGGCGAAGACGTCGGTCGAGCAGGGCGCCTCGGCTGACGAGCGGCTGGCCGACCTCGCGCAGAAGGCGGCGGACGGGGGTTCCCTGGGGGTGATCGTCCGGGTCGACCGCGGCAAGGGGACGCCCGTGGAGATCGCTCGGCAGGCCGCCTGGACGAAGGACGACCACCGCATCGCCGCCACCGACCAGTTCAGAGTCGGGTCCAACACCAAGACGGTCACCGCGACCCTCGTCCTGCAGCAGGTCGCCGAGGGCAGGATCAGCCTGGCCGACTCGGTGGAGAAGTGGCTGCCCGGACTGGTCAAGGGCGGTGAGAACATCACCGTCCGGATGCTGCTCAACCACACCAGCGGTCTGGGCGACTTCCTGTTGACGCCGGAGTTCCTGCCCTCCCTCACCGGCCAGGAGCAGCGCACCTGGCGGCCGGAGGACCTCCTGGCCATCACTCCCGAGCAGGATCCGCCGGCCGAGCCCGGGAGGAAGTACTCCTACAGCAACGCCAACTACGCGGCCCTCGGCCTGATCCTGGAGAAGGCCACCGGGAGCAGCATGGCCGAGCTGATCGAGCAGAAGATCACCAAGCCGTTGGGGATGAAGGACTCGTTCCTGGCCACGAACGCCGACTGGCCCACCGGGAAGCAGCATGTGACCGGCTACGAGCCGGACGCGAAGCGCCTGAAGGACATCCTTTCCCCGACCGTGGAGCTGCCCGAAGGCGTCGGATTCAAGGGCCCCGAACGCCCCGAGGGCAACATCGACACCACCGCCATCGACCCGAGCTGGGCCTGGGCGGCGGGAGCCATGGTCTCCACCGCACAGGACTGGCAGCGCTTCCTGACCGCGCTGATGTCCGGCGAGCTGCTGCCCAAGGCCCAGATGAAGCAGATGCGCACCACCGTCGCCGCCCCCGAGGAAGGCGGCGGTTACGGACTCGGCCTGATGAAGGTCAACACGTCCTGCGGCACCGTCTGGGGGCACACCGGCGGGCTGCCCGGCTACTCCAGCGAGATCTACACCGACGCCGGCGGACACCGCAGCGTCGCGGTCCTGACCAGCACGAACTTCGGCATCAAGGAGAAGACGGCCGCGACCGCGAACAAGGCCCTCGTCGAAGCGGCGACCTGCCGCATGCTGGGCAAGCCGCTGCCCGCGGAGCGCTCCGGCGAGTGACCGCCGTCGAGTACCAGTCGAGTACCAGAGGACCGGGCCGGTGGGCCCGCGGGCGCCCCCGCCCGGACCGTTTCGCCGACGGGAAGGCGAGGAGTCGTGGCCCAGCGGGTGGCCGACGGGACCCCGTACGTCGCGGTCCGGCGGCGGATCCGCCGTACGCGCTCAGGCCGGATCAGGGCGCTGAACGAACGGCTCACCGAGGCCGTGCGCGGTCCGGCCCGCGCGCTGCGTCGAACCGTCGATCTCAACTGACGAGTCAGTCAGCCGGGGGTATTACTCCGGTGAAATTCCGGTGCGAATGCTGAATAAATGCAGACGAACCGGGCTTTTCATTCCCCGCACTCATTGCGCTTATCTCAACGTCTCCGTACGGTGGCGGCCATGCGGCAACAGTTCGACGTGGCGGAACGCGTACGCCAGGTGATCGGGAAAGCCGGTTGCACCCAGCGCGAATTCGCCCGGCGGGTCGTGATGGACCCGTCCAAGCTCTCGCGTTCGCTCAGCGGGAGCCGACGCTTCACCGTGGCCGAGCTGGCGCGGATCGCCGATGCCGGGAACGTGGACGCCGGGTGGCTGCTCGGCACCACGGCGACCGACAGCACGACCGGCGGCGGCTCGGTCGGCACCACGACGACCGACACCACGGTCGGCGGCGGCGCGACCGACGGGGCCGACGGGACCAGCGCGACCGACGGGACCAGCGCGACCGACGGCGGGGCAGACGGGGCCGACGGGCCAGACGGGACCAGCGCGACCGACGGCGGGGCCGACGGGGCCAGCCGGGCCAGCGGGACCGACGGAGCCAGCAGAGCCGGCGGGGGAGCTCACGCGGCGGCCGGTGCGCCCCGGCCGCCCGCCCCGGCCACCGCGCCGCCCGAAGGCGGGCGGCCGCTCCAGATCGTGCGGGAGACGGTGCGGCTCATCGCCGAGCACGGCTTCCACGCCGTACGCGTCGCCGACATCGCCGCCGCCTGCGACACCAGCACCGCCACCATCCACTACCACTTCCCGGGCCGCGCCGAACTGCTCGAAGCCGCCGTGCGCTGGTGCATGGACGAGGACACCGTGCGCCGCGCCGCCCGGATCGCCGAGGCCGACGACGCGCGGGAGGAGCTGCGGCAGCTGATCGCGCTCCAGGTGCCGTACAGCGAACGGCAGCGGCAGCAGTGGCTGGTGTGGCTCGACCTGTGGGCCGAGGCCGCGCGGTCCACGGCCATCGGGCGGCTGCACGCCGACTTCTACCGGCAGTGGCGGCAGACCGTCGCCGAGGTGATCCGGCGCGGGATCGAGCAGGGGGTCTTCCGCACCGTCGACCCGGAGTTCAGCGCGCTGCGCCTGACCGCCCTGATCGACGGGCTGGCCACCCAGGTGCTGGCCACCGCGCCCGGCGAGCGCGGGACGAGCCCCGAGGACATGGACATCGCCTGCAACGCCTACGTGGACACCGAATTGACCGCACGGCGGCCCCGGACCGATCAGGCCGGGCCGTCCGACCGGCCCGAGCCTTGAGCCCGGGCCGTTGCGCACCGCGAGAGAGGTTGCGCACCGCGAGAGAGGGAGACACGCCCATGCCCATGAACGACAGCGTCATCATCACCTGCGCCCTCACCGGCGCCGGTGACACGGTGGGCCGCAGCCCCCACGTACCCATCACCCCCGAGCAGATAGCCCGCTCCGCCGTCGAGGCCGCGGAGGCCGGGGCGGCCGTGGTCCACATCCACGTGCGCGATCCCGAGACCGGCGCCCCCGCCCGCGATCCGCGGCTCTACCGGGAGGTCGTGGAGCGGGTCAAGGAGACGGGCACCGACGTCGTCATCAACCTCACCGCGGGCATGGGCGGCGACCTGGTCATCGACCCCGAGCACCCGCTCACCCACCTCCCCGGCACCGACCTGGTCAGCGGCCTGGACCGGCTCCCCCACGTCGAGGAGCTGCTCCCCGACATCTGCACCCTGGACTGCGGGTCGCTCAACTTCGGCGACGGCAGCAACCTCTACGTCTCCACCCCCGACATGCTGCGCACCGGCGCCAGGCGCATCCAGGAGCTGGGCGTACGCCCCGAGCTGGAGATCTTCGACACCGGGCAGCTGTGGTTCGCCAAGCAGCTGCTGGCCGAGGGGCTGCTCGACGACCCCACCGTCTTCCAGCTCTGCATGGGTATCCCGTGGGGCGCCCCGGCCGACCCGGGTGTGCTCCAGGCGATGGTCGGCATGCTGCCCGAGGGCGCCCAGTGGGCCAGCTTCGCGCTGGGCCGGATGCAGATGCCGTGGGTGGCGCAGTCCATTCTGCTCGGCGGCAACGTACGGGTCGGGCTGGAGGACAACCTCTACCTCAGCAGGGGCGTCAAGGCCACCAACGGCCAGTTGGTCGAGCGCGCGGTCCAGATCACCGAGTTGCTGGGCGCGAAGGTGGCCACGCCCGACGAGGCCCGGCAGCGGCTCGGCCTCAAGCCCCGCGGATGAGCCCGCGTCCCCCTTCGCCCCACCCTTCTTCGTTCCCCATCCCCACTCCCACCCCCTCTTCGTTCCCCATCCCCACTCCCACTCCCACTCTGAGGACCGGTATGCCCTCGTCCCCTTGCGCCCCCGACCATGTCCGCCGCGTCGCCTGTGTCGGCGCCGGAGTCATCGGCGGCGGCTGGGTCGCCCACTTCCTGGCGCGTGGCTATGACGTCACCGCCTGGGACCCCGCCCCCGACGCCGAGGAGAAGCTGCGCCGCCTCGTGGCCGCCGCCTGGCCCGCCCTGGAGCAGATCGGCCTCGCCGACGGCGCCTCCCCCGACCGGCTGACCGTCGCCGCGACCGTCGCGGAGGCCGTGGCCGACGCCCAGTTCGTCCAGGAGAGCGCCCCCGAGAAGCTGGAGCTCAAGCGGTCGCTGCTGGCCCAGCTGGACGCGGCGGCCCCGCCCGGCGTCATCATTGCGTCCTCCACCTCCGGCTATCCGATGACCGATATGCAGACCGAGGCCGCCGACCCCGGCCGGCTCGTCGTCGGCCACCCCTTCAACCCGCCGTACCTGATTCCGCTGGTCGAGGTCGTCGGCGGGAAGCAGACCGACGCCGCGGCGGTCGAGTGGGCCTCGCACTTCTACGAGGCGGCGGGCAAGTCCGTCATCACCATGGAGCGCGAGCTGCCCGGTTTCATCGCCAACCGGCTCCAGGAAGCGCTGTGGCGCGAGGCGCTGCACATGGTCGCGAACGGTGAGGCCACGGTGAAGGAGATCGACGACTCGATCACCGAGGGGCCGGGGCTGCGGTGGGCGTTCATGGGCCCCTGCCTCACCTTCGCCCTGGCGGGCGGCGAGGGAGGCATGGCACATATGCTCGACCACTTCGGACCCTCGTTGAAGTCTCCGTGGACCCGCCTCGAGGCGCCTGAGCTGGACGACACGCTGCGTACGGCCATGGTCGACGGCTGTGACGAGGCGGCGGGCGGCCGTACCATCGCGCAGCTCGTCGCGGAGCGCGACCAGGGCGTCATCGACGTCCTGCGGGCGACCGGCCGGCTGCCGCGGCAGCGCACCGAGGGGACGGACGGCAACGCAAGCACCACCAGCAGCATGGGAGACGAGAAGTGAGCACCACGCTCCCCGACTACCGGCAGACCGTACGTCCCGAGTGGATCGACTACAACGGCCATATGAGCGAGGCGTTCTACGTCCTCGTCTTCGGCCACAGCACCGACGAGATGATGGTGGAGACCGGGCTGGACTCCGCCTACCGCGAGAAGACCGGCTGCTCCCTCTACACCGTGGAGTCGCACATCCGGTATCTGCACGAGGTCGACGAGGGCGCCGAACTCACCATCCGTACGCGGGTGCTCGGCGTGGACGAGAAGAAGGTGCGGTTCGCCCACGAGATGCACGTGGGAGAGCCGGACGGCGCCCCCGTGGCCACGACGGAGCTGCTCGCGCTCCACATCGACCAGAAGGAGGGCCGCTCGGCGCCGTTCCCGGAGGAGGTGCGGGAGCGGCTGACGGACCTGGTCGAGAAGGCCCCCGAGTGGGCGGGCCGGGCGATCGGCCCGGTCCCGGCCGAGGCGGGTTGAACGACCGCCGCCCCTCCTGAACGCCCCGGCCCCGGAACCGTCCGGGGGCCGGGGCGTTCGCCGTCCGGGGCGTCCGCCGTTCGGGGCGTCCGCCGTTCGGGGCGTTCACCGTCCGGGGCGTCGCCGTTCGAGGCGTTCGCCGTTCGGGGCGTTCACCGTCCGGGGGCGCCGCCGTTCGAGGCGTTCGCCGTCCGAGACGTTCACCGTTCCGTACCGGGCGGGGCATTTCCGTACGGGCGGGGCACCTCCTCGTACCGGCTGAGGCACCTCGAACGGGTCGGGGCATCTCGTCGTACCGGCCGAGGCGCCGGGTGAGGTTGAATGGCGGTGGGAGAGCGGTGGACGAAACGCCGAGGGACGCACGTGCGAGGAGTGACGACGCCATGGCGGACGCCGGGCCGGACGGCCAGGGTCGGCGTGTCGAGCTGAGCGGGGTGCCCGAGACCCTGCTGTGGAACCTCTACATGCGGGCCGCCGAGGCCCGCCGGCCGCGGACCGTGCTCGACGATCCCAAGGCCGTGGAGCTGGTCGACCGTATCGACTACCCCTTCGAGGAGACCTTCGGGGCGCCCGGCCCGCTGCTGGCGCAGGGCCATGCGCTGCGGGTCCGCACCTTCGACGCCGCCGTACGGGCCTTCCTCGCCGAGCATCCGGACGGCACGGTCGTCACGCTCGCCGAGGGACTGGAGACGCAGTTCTGGCGGGTGGACAACGGGCGGGCGCGCTGGCTGGGCGTGGAGCTGCCGGAGACCGCCGAGGTGCGGCGGGCGCTGCTGCCGGACGAGGAGCGGCGGCGCACGCTGGCCCGCTCGGCGCTCGACCTGTCCTGGCGGGACGAGGTCGATCCGGCGCACGGGGTGCTGATCACCGCCCAGGGACTGCTGATGTATCTGCGGCCGGCCGAGGTGCGGGACCTGATCGCGGGGTGCGCCGAGCGGTTCCGGGGCGGGGCGCTGGTGTTCGACGCGGTGCCGCGGTGGTTCAGCGCCCGCACGATGCGCGGCGAGATGCGCACCGCGCAGGGCTATCGCACCCCGCCGATGCCGTGGGGCATGGACGCGGGCGAGCTGCCGAAGGTGCGGACGGCCCATCCGGCGATCACGGACGTGCGCGAGGTGCCGCCGCCGCGCGGGCGGGGCTTCTACTACGGGGCGGTGGCGCCCCTGATGCGGTGGCTGCCCGCCGTACGGAACCTGCGGCCGACGATGACGGCGATCGCCCGCTTCTCCTGAGGACCCCGCGGTCGCGGGCTCACCCCCTGATCGTCGGCCCCCGCCGTCGGGCGGCGGGCTCGGCGAGCGCCCTCGCGAGGCGGCCCAGGGCCCCGATGCCCCGGACGCGATCGGCATCGGCATCGGCATCGGCACCGTCATACCCGTCGGCGTCCGCGCCCCCATCCTTACTGGGTCACTCCTGACGGAGTCACCCCTGACGGGATCACATCGTGACGGGGTCGCCAGGCCCGGGCGCCGCGCAGTGTACGCCCGCCCCGTGGGCGCCCAACCCGGTTACGGCGGAAGCCTGTTGTCCGGTATGCCCCGACCGTAATCTGTTCGCGTGACCGACGATACGAACATTGCCCCGCCGGACCCGCCGGGAGATGCGACCGCTTCCGGCGCCGGCCGGCGGCTCCCGGCGTGGCTGTCGGGCAGGGCGATCCGGTTTCGCGACGCCCTCACCGACGATCGGTTGCTCGCCCTGCTGATCCTCGTCGATCTCGTCACCCTTCTCGCATCGGCCTCGATCTGGCTCGCGCTCGGCGGGGACGCCGGAGTGGTCGGGGTGACCGCCGGGGCACTCCTGGCTTTCGTCGCCGCGATGCTGCCGCTCATCAGGCACCGGGACGCGGAGGGGGAGCGGCCCCTGTGGCCGCCGCTCATCCTGGTCGTGATCCCTCTGGCGATATTGATCGTCGGCCTGCCTGCCTGGGGCGTATGGATGTACCTGGACAGCCGCCCGGTGGACATCCGCTTCACCCTCTCCTCGGCCCGCCCGCTGGAGAACGGGGACACCGTTGTCGCCTTGGCCCATACCGACGATCCGCAACCGCGGCTCACGATCACCTTCGGCCTGACCCAGCACAACCGCGCCGATCCGTTGTGCACACCCGGCAGCAAACTCACCGTGACCCTCCCGACCGGCGCCGGGCAGGACCTCCCGCAGACTCGGGCGGCCGGCGAGAGGTTCGTGCTCGACCTGGGAGAGGGCAAGAAGGAAATCAAGCTCAGCGTCCGGTTGACCGCGGAACAGAACTGCGCACTGGACCTCTCGGTCGTCTCGGCTCATCTGGATGGATAGGAACGCCCATTGATACACACGACGTACGCCCGGGACTCCAGACGGCCCGGTGTTCGACGACCCGTACGGACGGTGGCCGCCTTACTGCTGGCCACCGTGACGGCATGCGGCCCGAGCGGAAGCTCGGACGGGAAGGACGAGAAGTCCGTCCTGCACGACACGGTCTTCATCGGCGGGAAGACCGACCAGCCGGGGTTCAATCTGCACGCCGCGCACACCGACCGCGGCCTCGAGGTCGACCTGGCCAACTACCTGGGCAGGGAACTCGACTTCAATCCCAAGTTCCACGACATCGTCTCCGCCAAGCGGGAGCAGGAGCTCAAGGAAAGATCCTCGACCCTGGTCATCGCGACCTACTCCATCACCCCGGACCGGGAGAGGCAGGTCGACTTCGTCGGGCCCTACCTGGTCACCGGACAGGGCTTCCTGATCCGCGAGGACTATCAGGGCCTCAAGACCGAGAAGGACGTCGCGGGCAAGGTCATCTGTACCGCCGAGGGATCGACATCGGCCGTGGCGCAGCTGCCCCGTGGTACGACCCGCCACATCGAAACGGACTACTCGACCTGCGTCCGCAAGCTCCAAGCCGAGGCGGTCGACGCGGTGTTCACCGACGAGGCGCTGCTCTACGGCTTCGTGGAGCAGCAGAAGAACAGCAAGGTCCCGCTCAAAGTCGCCCCCGGCATCACCTCGGGCCAGATCAACCGCTACGGCATCGGACTGCGGAAGGGCCACACGGCCGACTGCAAGAAGCTCTTGCGGGCCCTGCGCACCTACCTCACCGAGGAGTGGGCCGCCGACGTCAAGGTCCAGCTGCAGGCGCTGGTCCACGCCTATCCCGGTGACTGGGAGAACCGGTTCCGGCCCGACCCCGAGGACCTGAACCGCTACTCCTCGTGCGAGACCTGATCGCCCCCGAGCGGGCCGGTGAACGAGCGCAGCGGTGAGAATGGACAGGTGAGACGTCCGATAGACACCGCCGCCCCGCTGCGGCCCCGGCTGCCGTCCCCGGTTTGGGA
This sequence comes from Streptomyces hygroscopicus subsp. hygroscopicus, assembly GCF_001553455.1. Taxonomy (GTDB): domain Bacteria; phylum Actinomycetota; class Actinomycetes; order Streptomycetales; family Streptomycetaceae; genus Streptomyces; species Streptomyces hygroscopicus. Next base: position 9,503 of record NZ_BBOX01000121.1, on the reverse strand, counting down.
CGTGCCCGACCCGTGGCTCGCCGACCGGGGCGTGGAGCTGCGGCTGAAACGTGACGATCTCATCCACCCGCTGGTGCCCGGCAACAAATGGCGCAAGCTCGCGCCGAATCTGCGCGCGGCCGTCGAGCGGGGCCACACCCGGCTGCTCACCTTCGGCGGTGCGTATTCCCACCACATCCGAGCGGTGGCGGCGGCGGGAGCCGCGTACGGGCTGTCGACGGTCGGGGTCATCCGGGGGGACGAGCTGGCCGACGCGCCGCGCAACTGGTCGCTGGCGCGGGCCGAGGAACACGGTATGGAGCTGGCCTTCGTCACCCGCTCCGCCTACCGCGAGACGCTGCGCGGCCTGAGCGAGGGTGATCCTGACCTCCTGCGGGGGCTGGAAGAGCGGTGGGGGCGCGCTTACGTCCTCCCCGAGGGCGGTACGAACGTGCTCGCCGCACAGGGCACGGCGCAGCTCGTCGCGGAACTGCCCGACCTGGGGCCGGGCGATGTGGTGTGCTGCGCGGTGGGCACCGGGGGCACGCTGGCCGGTATCGCGGCCGCGCTCCCGACCGGTGCGCGGGCGGTGGGGTTCGCCGTGCTGAAGGGGGCGGAGGGGTATCTGGACGGCGAGGTGGCCGAGCTGCACCGGCGCGGGTGGGGGCGGGCGTTCGGCACCTGGCGGATCGAGCACGGCTACCACGGTGGCGGCTACGGGCGGGTCCCGCCGGAGCTGGAGGCGTTCGCGGCCCGGTTCGAGGAGCGGCACGGGGTGCGGCTGGAGCGGCGGTACGTGGCGAAGATGCTGTGGGGGGTCCACGGGCTGGTGGAGCGGGGTGAACTGGCCCCGGGCAGCCGGGTGACGGCGGTGGTCACCGGGCCGCCGGACCCGGAAGGACCGGAGGCTTCGGCGGCCGGTACCCGGCCCGGCCCCTGACCCACCGCCCGGGTCGCCACCTCGGCCCGAGGCCCGGCCCGCCGCCCGGGTCGCCTTTTCGGCCCGGGACCCGACCCGCCGCTCGGCCCGGGGCGGCAGCGCGGAGCGGGGATGTCAGTCGGGGACACGGAGGCGGATGACCGTCGTCGCCGCGTGGCGGACCGTGCTCTCCTGGCGGACCTCGACCGTCAGGTCCGGGGCGATCGGGAGGTAGGCGATCTCGGCGCCGACCCGGTCCGGTGCGGTGGGGAGTTCGCCGGGCGGGGGCTGGGGTGCGGGCCGGTCAGGCCGGTCAGGCCGTTCCCGCAGGGCCGTGGTGAGCTGGGCGCGGACGCCCGGGGAGAGCGGGGCGGAGATCACGGGCTGGTCGTCGCCGGGGAGCACCAGCGCGAGGGCGCGCGGGCGGAGCCGGGGGCCGACGACGCCGACGACGACGGCGTCCCGGGTCTCCGAATGGCGCACCTTCCGCCAGTGGCGGCCCGGCCGGTAGGGCTGGTCGAGGTCCTTGATGACCAGGCCCTCCACGCCGATCTCCGGAAGCGCCTCGTACCACGTGGCGGCGAGGCCCGGATCGGTGGTCATCGGGACGGCCTGCAACGGCGGGCCGAGCGGTTCGAGGAGCGCCATCAACCGGGCGCGGCGCTGTGCGTACGGAAGCGGCCGCAGATCCTCCGCACCGGTCGCGAGCAGGTCGAAGGCGGCGTAGGAGGCGGGCAGTTCCCGGGCGAGCCGGCTCGCCCGGGACCCGGAGGCGGCGAAGGCACGCTTCTGGACGGCGGCGAAGTCCGTACGGCCGCCGGCCCACACCACCACCTCACCGTCGAGGACGGTGCCGGGCGGAAGCGGCCGGGCGGCGGTCTCCAGATCGGGGAAGGCGCGGGTGATGATGCGGCCGGAGCGGGCCTGCATCCTTACGGCGTCCTCCAGCCGGAAGATCAGCAGCCGATGGCCGTCGAACTTCGGCTCGTACGCCAGCCGCCGTCCGGGCGGGGCGGTCGGCAGGGTGGGAACGGCGCGGGCCAGCGCCACGTCCACGGGCGGCTGGAGAGGCAGTTCACGGGGGGTCATCGGCCGGCCGCGCCCTCGCCACTGTCCTTACCGCCGCTGTCCTTACCGCTGGCCTCGCCATTGTCGTCACCGCCGCTGTTCTCGCCGCCGCTGTTCTCGCCGCTTTCCGCGCCGCCGCCCTCCTCGTTTCCCTCTCCGCTGTCCGCGCCGTTCTCGTCCCAGCCCTCTCCGCTGTCCTCGTCGTCGATCTCCTCGCCGCCGCCCCCGAAGTCGGCACCCCTCCCGCCGCCCGTCGGCAGCGGGCGCGCCCGCGCGGGGTCAAGGAGCGGGGCGAGCAGATCCCCGTGGCGGTCGAGCCGCCCGGGGATGTCGTCGATCAGGAAGGACAGCGCCTCGGGAGTGCGGCACTCCTCCACCTCCTCCCAGGTGACGGGCGTGGAGACGGCCGGTTCGGGGCGGGCGCGGGGGGTGTACGGCGCGGCGGTGGTCTTCGCGGCCGCGTTCTGGCTGAAGTCCACGTACACCTTCCCCGGCCGCAGCGAACGGGTCATCTTGCGGGCGACCAGGTCCGGCAGGGCGACCGCGGCTTCCTGGGCCAGCCGTCTGGCGTAGGCGGTGGTCCGCCGGGAAGCGGTCGGCTCCACCGGCACCAGCAGATGCAGCCCCTTGGAGCCGCTGGTCTTGGCGTAAGCCGTAAGGCCGTCGGCGCGCAGCCGTTCGCGCAGCCAGACGGCGACGGCGCGGCAGTCCACGATCGTGGCGGGCGGTCCGGGGTCGAGGTCGAAGACGAGCCGGTCGGCGATGCCCACGCCCAGGTCGTCGCGCCACATCGGGGCGTGGAACTCGACCACCAGGTTGGCCGCCCACATCAGCGAGGGCAGGTCCTGCACCAGCACCTGCCGCGCGGTCTCCCCCTCATGGCGGGTGACCTCGGCGGTCGTCACCCAGGAGGGGGTGCCCGGAGGCGGGTTCTTGGTGAAGAACTTCTGTCCGTCGGGCCCGTCCGGGTAGCGCAGGAACGCCAGCGGCCGTCCCCGCAGATGGCCGAGGAGCGGGTCCGCGGCCGACGCCAGGTAGTGCAGCAGCTCGCCCTTCGTGGTGCCGGTGGCCGGATGGATGACCTTGTCGAGGTTCTTGAGCGCGATCCGCCGCCCCTCCACCTCCGCGATCGGGGACATACGATAAGAATCTCATGAAAGGGATCAAGTATGCGATCTATCTGGAACGGGAACATTTCGTTCGGTCTGGTGAGCATTCCGATCAAGATGTATCCGGCGACCGAGGATCACTCCATCTCGTTCCGGCAGATCCACACCCGCGACAGCGGTCGCATCCGCTACCGCAAGGTCTGTGAGCTGGAGGACGAGCCGGTCGAGACGAGCGAGATCGGGCGGGCGTACGAGGACGCGGACGGCGCGCTGATCCCCATCACTGACGAGGACATGGCGGCGCTGGCGCTGCCCACCACCCACACCCTGGAGATCGAGGCGTTCGTCTCCGCCTCGGAGATCGATCCGCTCCAGATGGGCGACGCCTACTACCTGGGCACCGGTGGCGCCGCCGCGGCCAAGCCGTACACCCTGCTGCGCGAGGCGCTCAAGCGCAGCCAGAAGGTCGCCATCGCCAAATACGCCCACCGTGGCCGCGAGCGGCTCGGGGTGCTCCGCGTCGTGGACGACACCCTCGCGCTGCACCGGCTGGTCTGGCCGGACGAGGTGCGCGAGTCCACGGGGGTGGCCCCCAAGGAGAAGGTGACCGTCAAACCGGCCGAACTGGACCTCGCCGACACTCTGATGGAGACGCTCGGCGAGGTGGACCTGGGCGACCTGCGCGACGAGTACCACGAGGCGCTGGAGGAACTGGTGGCGGCGAAGATGTCCGGCGCCGTCCCAGTCGCCGAGCCCGGCGAGCAGCCCGCGGGCGCGCAGGTGGTCGACCTGGTGGCGGCGCTGCAGGAGAGCGTCCGCAGCGCCCGGCGGGCCCGGGGCGAGGAGGAGGCCGGGGAGGAGGGCGCGGAGCGCGAGAAGGCGACGGTCACCCATCTGCGCGGCCGTAAGAAGGCCGCCGCGAAGCAAGCCCCGGAAAAGCCGGAGAAGCCAGAGAAGGCGGAGAAGCCGGAGAAGAAAGCCGCCGCCAAGAAGGCCCCGGCGAAGAAGGCCGCCGCCGCGAAGAAGCCCCCCGCGGGCGGGAAGAAGACGGCGGGGGCGAGGAAGAGCGGGACGAAGTCCGCGGAGGAGGCGGCACAGGAGCCTACGGAGAAGACCGCGGAGAAAGCCGCCGGGAAGAAGACCGGGGCAAAGACCGGGGCCGGGAAGAAGACCGCGGCCAAGAAGACCACCGCGAAGAAGCAGCCGGGCAAGCGGGGCACCCGCACCGCCTCCTGACACGGACGCACGGGCCTGTTCCGCCCCGCCGGGTTAGCCGTATGCCCGTACCCAGCCCCACGACCGCCCCCGCCCCGCCCCCGCGATACCCGCACCCGCCACACCCGCCACACCCGCCGTACGCGCCCCGCGTCCAGCCCTTTCCCCACGCTCCCTGGTCGCTCCCCCCGGCGCTCCCCCGGGCGGCTCCCAGGGGAACGGAACGTCAGCACCCACCGGCATGCCCCCGGGCCCACCGGCACGCCCCAGCCCGGGACCACCCCAGACCCGAGCGCACCCAGACCCGATGCGCAACCCAGCCCCGGACCATCCCAGGCCCACCGGCACACCCCAGCCACGGACCACCCCAGACCCAATGCGCACCCCCGACCCGAACACGCCCCAGCCCCAGGGCGCACCCCAGCCCCCGAACACACCCCAGCCCCAGCGCGCGCCCGGGGCTGGGGTGTCGGCGCCGGAGCGCCTCAGCGGAACGCGGCCACGTGGTCCTCCGCCCACTGCGCGAAGGTACGCCCGGGGCGGCCCGTGACGCGCTCGGTCTCCTGGGAGATCTCGGCGGGGCGGCCGACGCACTCCGCGAACATGTTCAGCAGCGAGTCCGCGATGTCCGGGGTCAGGTGCCCGCCCAGCATCCGTTCCCGCGCCACCTCCCGGGGAAGCTCCTCGTACCGCAGCGGCCGTCCGATGGCCTCGCCGATGATGCGCACCTGGTCGGCGAAGGTCAGCGACTCGGGTCCGGACAGCACGGGCGCCTGGCCGACCAGCGCGTCGTCGAGCAGCGCGCGGGCCGCGACCGCGCCCATGTCGGCCTCGTGGATCGGGGCGGTCTGGGCCTCGGCGTACGGTCCGTACACCACATCCCCGGCCTTGATCTGATCCGCCCACTGCATCGCGTTGGCGGCGAACGCGCCCGGCCGGACGAACGTCCACTCCAGCCCCGAACCCTCGATCGCGCGCTCCAGCCCGAGGTGGCGGGTGCCGATGGGGTTGTCCGGGCCCGCGTCCAGGACGGACGAGGACGACAGCATCACGATCCGCCGCACCCCGCACTCCCTGGCCCGCGTCAGCAGCGGGTCCGCGCCCAGCTGCCACACCACCGCCGGGTTGAGGAACAGCCCGGTGGCGCCCTCCAGGGGCAGTTCCTCGGTCCTGGCCGCCCGGACGCCCTCCGGCAGCCGGGCCGTCTCGGGGTCGCGGGTGAGCCCGACCACCTCGGCGCCCGCCTCGACCAGCTCCTTCACCACATGGCCGCCGACGTTCCCGGTGGCTCCGGTCACCACGAACATGTTGTGCCTCCTCGTTTCTCCTGCGTTCCGTCGATACCCGGAGGCAGACTTCATCCAACTGGATGATCTTGTCAAACGCATAGATGAGACCATGGTGGGGGGCCGCCCGGACGCCCCCGGCTAGCCTGTCCGGACCGAGCAGGAGAAGAGGAGCTGACCACGATGCAGGGGACGCCGAAGAGGCCCCGCCGCGCCCCCGCCCCCGCCCCCGAGGAGCGCAAACTGGACCCCGAGCGCTCCCGGCGGCTGCTGCTGGAGGCGGCCATGGACGAGTTCTCCGAGAAGGGCTACGCGGGCGCCCGCGTCCAGGACATCGCGGACCGGGCGGGCCTCAACAAGCAGCTCATCACCTACCACTTCGGCGGCAAGGAAGGGCTCTACAAGGAGCTGGGCCGCCAGTGGCTGCGGCGCGAGGCGGCGTTCAACGATCCGGCGCTCCCCCTCGATCAGCTCGTCGCCCGCTACCTGGAGGAAGCCTTCGCCGACCCCCGGGGGACCCGCCTCAACGCCTGGTGCGGTCTGGCCGGAGCCGTACCGGAGGAGGACCCCGAAGACCTCTCCGACCTGCGCCGCCGCCAGGCGGAAGGAGAGATCGCGGAGGAGATCGACCCCGCTATGGCGATGTTGCTGTGCGTCAGCATGGTCGCGGCACCCGCGACGATGCCGCACGCCGTGCGCCGGTTCTTCGGCGCCGACCCGGACTCACCGGAGTTCCGCGAGCACTACGCCGACCAACTGCGCCGGATCGTCCGCCGCCTCGCCTCCTAGCGCCACCCTCCCCCGACGCGCCCGCGCTCCCCCCTCACCTCGTCACGCCATCACGCCGTCGCCCCACCATCTGGAACGTCTGCACCGGCCTTTCGGTGAACGGCAACACTCAGTCAGCCGCATGCCGTCGAGCGCCGCGCCCTGACGCGCGGTGCGGAGGTCGCCGGTGCCCGAGGGTGCCCGAGGTCCGGGTGGACCAGCGCGGCACCGGCCCGCCGGTACCCCCCGGTGACCTGGCCACAGGGCTGGTGATTCCGTCCCGCCTGCCGACGGGCCGCCCACGGGTGAAAAATCGGTTGCCTCCGCCCGCCCTCCTGTCCAGGATGTCCGGCGACCAGGAACCCCACGAGCAGGAGAGCATCAGATGCGCCGATTCCTCGGAACGACTCAACTCCCCCACCGGACGACCGTTTTCGAGGACATCAGCATCCATGCACAGCTCTCCACGGGTCTCACGGACGACCCTCAACATCGGCGTGCTCGCCCATGTCGACGCCGGTAAGACCAGCCTCACCGAGCGGCTGCTCTACGACGCCGGGGTGATCGACCGGCTCGGCAGCGTCGACGCCGGGGACACCCAGACCGACACGGGCGAGATCGAGCGGCAGCGCGGGATCACCGTGCGGAGCGCGGTCGCGTCCTTCACCACCGGGGACACCCAGATCAACCTGATCGACACCCCCGGGCACTCCGACTTCATCGCCGAGGTCGAACGCGCCCTCGGGGTGCTCGACGGCGCGGTCCTCGTGCTGTCCGCCGTCGAGGGCGTCCAGGCGCAGACCCGCGTGCTGATGAAGACGCTGCGGCGGCTGCGGCTTCCGGTGCTGCTCTTCATCAACAAGATCGACCGTGCGGGCGCCCGTGACGAAGGGCTGCTGGCCGACATCCGGCGCACCCTGGCACCGCATCTCGTCCCCCTGACGGAGGTACGGGACCTGGGCACACGGAACGCCCACGTCCGGCCGCGCTCCCTGGACGATCCTGGGGTGCGTACCGAGGCGGCCGAGGTGCTGGCCGAGACCGATGACGCGCTGCTCGCGCGGGTCGTGGACGGTCCGCTCCCCTCGGCCGAGGAGGTGTGGGCCGCGCTGGCGGCCCGTACGGCGGAGGGGCTGGCGCATCCGGTCTTCTTCGGCTCGGCGCTCAGCGGACAGGGTGTCGGGGCGCTGGTCGAGGGGGTCGCGCGGCTGGTGCCGCCCGCACCGGGCGGGCCGGAGCCGCGGGGCACGGTCTTCGCCGTCGAGCGCGACGGGGGCGGCGGACCCGGCGGGCACAGCGGGCACGGCGGACACGGCACGGCCAGGGGAAACGGCAAAGGCGGCGGGAACGGCAAGGGGAAGGGCAACCGCGGCGGGAACCCCAGCGGCGGCGCCCGGGGCGGCCGTACGGCGTATCTGCGGCTGTTCTCCGGTGAGGTGCGGCTGAGGCAGCGGGTGACGCTGTACCGCCGCGAGCCCGGCGGCGCCGTGACCGAGCACACCGGGCAGATCACCGCCCTGGAGGTCATCGGGCGGGCGGAGTCCGCACGGGGACCGCTGACCGCCGGCAACATCGCGAGGATCAAGGGGCTGCCCGGGGTCCGGGTCGGCGACCGGCTGGGAGCCGCCCCGGGACCGTCCGCCGGTGGAGAGGAGGGGGACGAGGGAGACGGCAGGGCCGCCAGGGCCAACAGCGCCAACAGGCTCAACGGAGACGGCAGGGATGACAGCACCCAGAGGTCCATCGGAGACGACAGCGGTGGCAGCGCCCACAGCTCCCACAGGGACAACAGGGACGGCGCCCAGCAGCCGCACTTCGCGGCGCCCAGCCTCCAGACCCTCGTCCACGCCCGCGAGCCCGGCGCCGCCGCCGCGTCCCGGCTGCACACCGCGCTGCTCGACCTGGCCGATCAGGACCCGCTGATCCACGCGCGGGCGATGCCGGGCGGAGCCACCTCGGTGCTGCTGTACGGGGAGGTCCAGAAGGAGATCATCGCGGCCACGCTGGTGCAGGACTACGGCATCGAGGCCGACTTCGAACCGAGCCGCCCGGTGCTCGTCGAACGCCCCTCGGGGGTCGGCGAGGCCCATCACGAGATCGCCCGCACCGGCCACACCGGGCCGTGGGCGACCGTCGGACTGCGCGTCGAACCCACCGCACGCGGCGCCGGGGTGGTCTTCGGCTACGAGACCGAACTGGGCGCGCTGCCCCGCGCGTTCCACACCGCGATCGAGGAGACCGTGCATGAGACGCTGTTCCGCGGGCCGCGCGGGCGTTCGGTGACGGACTGCCGGGTCGTGCTCGTCCGCTCCGGGTTCATCGGCCCCGTGAGCACCGCGGGCGACTTCCGCGAGGTCACCCCACGAGTGCTCGGGCAGGCCCTGGAGCGGGCCGGGTGGCGGGTGTACGAGCCGTACCACGCCTTCGAGCTGGAGATCCCGACGGAGGCGCTCGCCGCGGTCACCGCCCGTCTCGCCGCCGCCGAGGCGGACATCGGCGAGAGCGTGGACGGTGCCACGGGCCGGCTGCTCCGGGGCGAGATCCCGGTCCGCCGGGTGCACGGGTTCGAGCGCGTCCTGCCGCGGCTGACGCACGGCCAGGGCGTGTGGTGGTCCCGGCCGTGTGCCGACCGGCCGCTGCGCGCCGGAGCGGCCCCGGCCCTCGGGTCCTAGCTCCCCGGCGCGGCGACGCGGGCACAAGCACCCTGCGCGGGAAGGAGGACGGGAAAGGAGGATGGGCCCGGACGGGACCGGACGGGCTGGACCCGCTCGCGCTCACGGCGGTCCGGCGCGCGACCACGGGCATCGGAACGCCCGCCCGGCCCTCCTCGCGGTACGCCTGGCGCCCGGCACCGGCGAGGACGCGGCGACCCCAGCGCCGCAAGAAACCGGCGGGGGCTCCACCGCACACTTTCAGTAATCCATCCGACGTAGGCCACCACAAGAAGGGTGACGCCACGTCACCCGAATGGCCGGGCGTGCGGGACGGAGGGGCCGGGCAACGTGTGCGCCGGGCCCGCCGCCTCGCCCCTACCCGGCCCCCGGCACGCCCTCTCAGCCCCGGCACGCCGTTTCCGCCCCCGCCACACCGTCCCCAGCCCGGCACCCCGGCCCCGCCCCCGGCACGCCCCTCCCAACCCCGGCACGCCCTCCCTCTGGC
>NZ_BBOX01000120.1 GCF_001553455.1 Streptomyces hygroscopicus subsp. hygroscopicus | reverse complement strand
GCCGACCCCCAAGGACCTCGCCGACCTGGGCCGCGGCCCGGCCGGGCCGGGCGGCCAGACGGAGCGGCAGCCGGCCGGCGCCACCCTGCGCTGGTCCTCCGACAAGGGCTGGATCGACCGGGGCCCCGGCGCCGGGGCGGGAGAGCCGCCGGAGACCGCCAACCTCCCCATGCTGGCCCAGCTCACCAGCGCCGAGCAGCGCTGGGCCGACCGCGAGGAGGACATCACCGCCGTCAGCGGCGACCCGTTCGAGGTCGGCCAGGTCTTCGCCCGGCGCTGGACCGACCGGCTCGCCGATCCCGGCCATCTGCACCAGCTCTCCACGGAGTACCCCCGCATCCCGCACCGCATCGACGGCGAACTGCTGCGCTACGCCGCCCGCTTCGGCCTGCTGGCCCACAAGGACGACCAGATCGACGAGCACGACCGCTACGCGATCCGGGCGGGCTTCTGGCGCGAGATCGACCTGCGTTCGGCCGCCGAGCACGCCCCGGCCGGGGAGTAGCGCTCCCGCCGGGGGCGTGGCCCCGGGAGCGGGCGCGGGTGTCCGGGCGCGTACCCTCATAGCTCGTGAGGACGGGCGCGAAACAGGCGACGAGTGGCGATCTGGTGTGCACCGTGCGCGGCCTGGTCAAGACCTATCCCGCGGCGCGCGGCCGGCGCGGCGCGCCCGCCACGCCCGCGGTCCGGGCCAGCGACGGCATCGACCTCGACGTGGTGCGCGGCGAGGTCTTCGGGCTGCTCGGGCCCAACGGCGCCGGCAAGTCCACCCTGGTACGGCAGCTCACCGGCCTGCTGCGGCCCGATGAGGGCCGGGTGCGGGTGCTCGGCCACGACCTCGTGCGCCACCCCGAGCGCGCCGCCCGGCTGCTGGGCTACCTCGGCCAGGACTCGACCGCGCTGGACGAGCTGACCGTCTCCCTCGCCGCCGAGACCACCGCGCGGCTGCGCGGACTGGACACCCGCGCGGCCCGTGCCGAGCGGGACGCGGTGATCGAGGAACTGGGGCTCGGGGAACTCGCCGGGCGGCCGCTGAAGAAGCTCTCCGGAGGTCAGCGGCGGCTGGCCTGCGTCGCCGCCGCGCTGGTCGGGGAACGGCCGCTGCTGGTGCTGGACGAGCCCACCACCGGAATGGACCCCGTCGCCCGGCGCGCCGTATGGGCGGCCGTGGACCGGCGGCGGGCCGAACGGGGGGTGACGGTGCTGCTGGTCACCCACAACGTGATCGAGGCGGAAACGGTGCTGGACCGGGTCGCGGTGCTGGACCGCGGCCGGGTCATCGCCTGCGACACGCCCACCGGGCTCAAGGCGCTGGTCGCCGACGAGGTGCGGCTGGAGCTGGTGTGGCGCGCCGAGCCGCCGCTGGACGTGCCCGAGGTCGCCGACCTGCGGAAGGCCGCCGAGGCGGCCCGGTCCGCCGATGGCGTCACCGGGCGGCGCTGGACGCTCCGGCTCCCGCCCGAGGCCGCACGCGCCGCCATCGCCACCGTCACCGGTGGTCCCGCCTTCGCCGCGCTGGACGATTTCACCCTTGCCACACCGAGCCTGGAGGATGTGTACATCGCCCTGGGCGGCCGTGCGGAGGGCGCGGAGGGGCTGGTGAAGGCGTGACCGCCGGGGCGGCGGTGAACGCGCCGGTGACCGTGACCGTAACCAAGCCGTAGAGGCGAAGAGGAGCAGCGCAACGTGAGTGTCGTGCCCGCCCTGTCCGGTGCGTCCGGGACCGCTGGTGTGCCTGGTGTGTCCGACGCGCCGGCCGGGCTGTCCGGTGCGTCCGGTGCCCGTGGTGCCTCCGGTGTCCCCGGCGCTTCCGATGGCTCGGGGACGTCCGGTGAGGCCGGTGACATGCCCGCGCCGCTGGCGGCGCGGGCCCGGCTCCTCCCCGCGCTGGCCGCGGTCTACCGCGCCCAGCTCTCGCGGGCCCGGGTGGCCCGGATACCGCTGCTGTTCGTGGCGACCTTCCAGTCCGTCGGGATCATGATCCTGATGCGCGGGGTGGTGGACGGCGGCAGCGAGGCCCGGTCGGTGGTGGCCGGGTCGAGCGTGCTCGTCGTGGCCTTCGTGGCGCTCAACCTGCTCGCCCAGTACTTCGGCCAGCTGCGCGCCAGCGGCGGGCTCGACCACTACGCGACGCTGCCGGTGCCGCCCGCGGCCGTGGTGCTCGGGGCGGCCGCCGCGTACGCCTCCTTCACCGTGCCCGGGACCGCCGTCACCGCGGTCATGGGCAGTGCGCTCTTCCAGCTGCCCATGGCGCACCTGTGGATCCTCCTCGCCGTGATCCCGCTCTCCGGCGCCGCCCTCGCCGGACTCGGCGCCGCGCTGGGGCTGCTCGCGCCGCGCCAGGAGCTCGCCACGCTGTGCGGACAGCTGGGGATGTCCGCCGCGCTGCTGCTGGGGGTGTTGCCCGCGGCCCGGATGCCGCAGGTAGTGTCGTACGCGCGTGATCTGCTGCCGTCGACGTACGGTGTGGAGGCCCTGGCCCGCGCCTTCGACGGGCAGCCCGACTGGTGGGCGATCTGCGCCGACCTCGGGGTGTGCGCGGGGGTGGCCGTGGTGTCCCTCGCCGCGGCGACCTGGGCCTACCGGCGGGCGGCCGTGCGGTGACGCGCCGCAGCGAACCTCCCGCCGACCGATGTACGCCGTCCGCCTGGCACGATGACGGGGTGACCGCACCGTTGACGCCGCATGATCAGCCTTCGCCGCACGACGATCCCGCCGGGGGCCAGTCCCAGGGGCAGCCTTCCGGGAACTCCTCGGTGCCGCCCTACGGGCACCCCGGGCATCCCGGCCACCCCGGCCAGCCCGGGCAGCCCGGCCAGCCTTCCGGGTATCCGGAGCAGTCCGGCGGGGCCGGGTATTCCGGTCACGCCGAGCGCCCCGAGCACTCCGAGCCCGGACCCGAGCTGCGCGCCGAACTGGTGCAGGCGTCGCTGGTGGCCATCGCGGTGGCGGTGGCGGGGGTGCTCCTCGGGCTGCTGTGGCTGTGGCTGGCGCCGAAGGTGCCCCTGATCTCGGACGGCTCCGCCGTCTACCTGAAGAACTCGGAAGGGGAGGACGCGATCGGCGCGGACGGTGTGTTCACGCTGCTCGGACTCGCCTTCGGCGTCGTCTCGGCCGTCGTCGTCTTCCTGCTCTTCCGCCACGGTGGTATCGCGCTGGTCATCGGACTGGCGATCGGCGGGGTGCTCGCCTCGGTGATCGCCTGGCGGCTGGGCGTGTGGCTGGGCCCCACCTCGGACGTCGTGGCGCACGCCAAGTCGGTCGGCAAGGGCGTCACCTTCGACGGGCCGCTGAAGCTGGGCGCGAAGGGCGCGCTGCTGGCGTGGTCGGTGGCGGCCATGGTGGTCCACCTGGTGCTGACGGGGCTGTTCGGCCCCCGCGACCCGGAGCCGGCCCTGCCGTCCCCGGCGACGCCGGGAGCGCGCTAGAACCCCGGACAGCGGCCCAGGTGGGCGGCCAGCGGCCCCGGCGGGGCGGATAGCGGCCCCGGCGGGCGCTCGGCCCGGCGGGGTCCGTCCGCCCCGACGGTCGGACCCGGCCCGGCGCGGTCCGTCCGCCCCGACGGTCGGACCCGGCCCGGCGTGGTCTGTCAGGCCCGGTGGGGGTCTGTCAGACCCGGCGGTCCGTCCGGCCCGGCGGGGCGTCCGGGTCGACGGGGGTCCGTCCGGGCCGCGTCCGTCCGTACGGGTGACTGACCCGTGGTGGGTGTCCGCCCCGTGGCCGCCGTGTATGACATGGGCGGCGCGGCGGGCGCTCGCCCCGGCGGTCCGTCCGCCCCGGTGGGGCGCTTGCCCCGGCGTTCCGTCCGGCCCGGTGGGGTCCGTCATGCCCGGCGGGGGTCCGGCCAGGGGCGGGTCCGTCCGCCTCGGTGGGGCGTCCGGGCCGTGTCCGTCCGGGTGACTGACCCGTGGTGGGTGTCCGCCCCGTGGCTGCCGCGTACGGTGGTCCGTCCGGGCCGCGTCCGTCCGGGTGACCGCCCCATGGCCGCCGCGTACGACATGGGCGGCGCGGCGCGGTGCGGCGGGGCGACCGACGGGAGGCCCGGGGCCGGGGCCGCTCTCGGCGTGGTCGGACGCCCATCTGCCGGCCGAACACGCCCCGGGCGACCGCACACGGGACTCCGGGGCCGGGGCCGCTACGAGCGGGCGATCGGCGCCACCACCGCGTCGGTCAGCGACGCCAGGTCCTTGGGCGACAGCTCGACCTCCAGCCCGCGCCGGCCCGCCGAGACACAGATCGTCCCGTAGCCGGTGGCCGACTCGTCCAGGGCCGTGGGAAGGCGCTTGCGCTGGCCGAGCGGCGAGATCCCGCCCCGCACATAGCCCGTGGTGCGCTCGGCCACCGTGGGGTCCGCCATCGTGGCGCGCTTCCCGCCCACCGCCGAGGCGAGCGCCTTGAGGTCGAGCGTGGCCGAGACCGGGACGATGGCGACCGTAAGGCGGTCGTCGACGCTGGCGACCAGGGTCTTGAAGACCCGGCCCGGTTCCACGCCGAGCGCCTGGGCGGCCTCCTCGCCGTAGGAGGGGGCGGCCGGGTCGTGCTCGTAGGAGTGGAGGGTGAAGTCGGTGCCCGCGGCGGTCAGCGCGGTGGTGGCGGGGGTGCCCGCGGAGGTCTTCTTGGGCTTCTTGGCCATGTTCGCCTGCGTCAGTTGGGGCTGGTGGGGCGGCGGGTCAGATCGACGGCGGGGAGCGACGGGAGCTTACCGATGACCGCGCTCTCGGCGCGGAGGAGTTTCAGCTCCTCGGCCAGCCGGCTCGCGGTGTCGGGCGCCTGGAGCAGCCGCTGCTTCGCGGGCGTGTCGAGCACCGCCGCGGCCGCCACCAGATAGGACAGCACGGACGGTTCGCCCGGCAGGTCCTGCTCGGCCGCCAGGGTCCGCTCACGGGCGCCCGCGAGCCGCTTCTGGTACATCCGGAAGGCCCGGACGACCCCCGAGGCCAGCGCCCCGGCGCCCTCGCCCGGTTCCTCCTCCAGCTCCTTGACCTCGGCCGTCAGATAGGGGCCCGAGGAGTCCACGGAGAGCAGCTCGAAGCGGGTGGTGCCGGTGGCCAGCACCTCGAAGGTGCCGTCCTTCTGCTCCCGGATGGTGGCCGCGTCCGCCACACAGCCCACCGAATGGAAGGACTTGGCGGGGTCCGGGCCGAACCCGGCCGTGGGGCCGGGGTCCGGCAGCGTGCCGGAGTCCGGGAGGCCGAGCGCGCTCGGGGCGACCTCGTGGCCGTCCCGGATCGCGATCACCCCGAACCGGCGCGGCGCGTCCTCGGGAAGCGCGGACAGGTCGCGCATCAGGGAGCGGTACCGCTGCTCGAAGACGTTCAGGGGCATGACGAGCCCCGGGAACAGCACCGTGTTCAGCGGGAAGAGCGGAAGGCGCGCGGAGGTCACGGGGCGTAAGCCTAATGGCCCCGCGCGTCCCCTTTCACTGGCGCCGCAGCAGTCGGGAGGCGCCGGCGGCGACGGCGGTGGCCAGCACCCAGCCCAGCAGGATCATGATGATGGACGCCCACTGGACCGCGCCCTCGGGTTTCCAGTAGCCGTCCATGCCCAGGTCGATGACCGGGATCAGCAGGTCGAGCGTGTAGAGCGAGGCGTTCCAGTGCGGGGATTCGTCCGGCTTCAGCGCCTCCGGCCGGTTGTGGGCGAAGAACACCGAGCCGACCGCCCACAGCACCGCCATCCACACCGCCGCCCGGCCCGGACGGTATCCGTAGGCCACCGTCCAGTCCTGGAGGAAGCCCCATAACTTCCCGGCGAGCGGCAGCGTCTCCCGGCGGCGGCGCTGCTTGGCGAGCAGCACCTCGCGTGCGTCGGCGTCCTCGCCGCTGGCCCGCAACGTGTTGGCCAGCATCTCGTACGGCTCGGGCGCGTACTCGGGGGTCGCGGCGGCCACCCACTCCAGCCGCCGGGCCAGCGGGAAGTGGCCGCGCGGGATCAGGCACTCATAGCTGAACCCGGCCATCGTCAGCCCGCCCGGCCCCGGCCAGCTCACCGACGAGTCGACCAGGTTCACCACCCGGGCGCCGGAGAGGATCACCCGTCCGCGCTGCGGCCGCTCCCCGAGGAAGCGCAGCTCGGGGGTCTGCACCCGGCGCAGCGAGAGCTCCTGGTCGTTCTCCATGATGAAGCGGGCCTGGTCCAGGTCGATGGCGTCGCCGATCCGTCCGTCGTCGAGCCGGACCCCGCCCTCGCATTCGAAGCGCTGGATACGGGTGCCGCGGGTCGGGGTGGAGGCGGTGCCGTACGGCGGGGTGGAGCCGCTGGAGTACGTGCTCACCCCGCCCGCGGTGAGATAGAGGCTGCGCTCCACGGTCAGCTGCGGTGCGTTGAGCGCGCGACGGCCGTAAGGGTTGCGCAGCCGACTGCCGCGCAGGCTGAGTGACACCCCGATCTGCGCCCCGCGCAGGCTCAGCTCGCCATACGACTCGATCATGTCGGCCTGGAAGTCCTGGCCGACGGTCAGCCCGTCGGCGCTGATCGACATCCCCCGGCGGTCGCGGCGCACGATGAGCTGGTTGAGCAGTAAATCGGTGCCGATGTGGGCGTCGGTGAGCCGGATCCCGTGCTCGACCACACAGCGCGGCAGATGCAGATCGCCCTCGGTGCGCAGCCGGGCCGCCTCCAGCCGGGGGAGGGCGCAGCCCACCAGGCGCAGGGTGGTGAACTGCGCCTCGGGGAGCAGCACCTCCCGCTCGAAACGGCAGTTCTTCAGCTCCACGTACGGCTCGATGTTTCCGCCGGCCAGGTCGAGCGTGCCGGTGATGTGCACCCCGTTGAGCTTGAGCGCGGCGACCCGGCCCGGCTGCGCCGACGGCCCGTCCAGCAGCAGGAGCGCCACGACCCGGGCGCGGACACTGCGCTCCGGGCCCCAGGCGTACGGGCCGGAGGGGTCGTTCCGCTGGGGGTGCGAGGTGCGCAGATCATGGGTACTGCCGTTGCGGAACGCCTGCCACATGCCCCATTCGGCGGTGGTCAGATCGAGACCCGGGGGTGGATCGCCATCGTGCGGCTCGGTCACAGCCGTGTCCCCTCCTGATTCTCCGTGTCCCCGTACGGAGCACATTCCCGCTGAGTAACCGGTTGAACGCCAACGGTCAGGGTCAACTTAGGGGCTCCGTATCACTGACTGATACGGGGGAAGGGACGTCGTGGCGGGTCTGAGACAATTGATCGCGTGATCTCCCGTATCGATCTGCGCGGCACCGCCTTCCCCGAGGGCGGGATCGACCGCGACCTGCTGCCCCGTGCCGAGCTCGACGTCGAAGCCGCCCTGGAGAAGGTGCGGCCCATCTGCGACGACGTGCGCCATCGTGGTACCGCCGCGTTGATCGACTACGCCCATCGGTTCGACGGCGTGGCCATAGAGCGGGTGCGGGTCCCCGCGGAGGCGCTGGAGCGCGCCCTCGCCGAGCTGGACCCGGCCGTGCGGGCCGCCCTGGAGGAGTCCATCCGGCGGGCCCGGCTGGTCCACCGCGAGCAGCGGCGCGCCGACCACACCACCCAGGTGGTGCCCGGCGGCACGGTCACCGAGCGCTGGGTGCCGGTCGAGCGCGTCGGCCTGTACGTACCGGGCGGGCGCTCGGTCTACCCGTCGTCCGTGGTGATGAACGTGGTGCCCGCGCAGGAGGCCGGGGTCGGCTCGATGGCCGTCGCCTCCCCGCCGCAGAGCGAGTTCGACGGACTGCCGCACCCCACGATCCTGGCCGCGTGCGCGCTGCTGGGCGTCGAGGAGGTGTACGCGGCGGGTGGCGCCCAGGCCGTCGCCATGTTCGCCTACGGCACCGAGGAGTGCCGTCCGGTCTCCATGGTGACCGGGCCGGGCAACATCTGGGTCGCCGCGGCCAAGCGGCTGCTCAAGGGCCGGATCGGCATCGACGCCGAGGCCGGACCGACCGAGATCGCCATCCTCGCCGACGCCACCGCCGACCCGGTGCACGTCGCCGCGGACCTGATCAGCCAGGCCGAGCACGATCCGCTGGCCGCGTCCGTGCTGGTCACCGACTCCGAGGAGCTGGCCACCGCGGTCGAGAAGGAACTCGAGGTCCAGGTGGCGGCCACCAAGCACGTCGAGGACCGGATCCGCCCGGCGCTGTCCGGGCGGCAGTCCGGCATCGTGCTGGTCGACGGGCTGGAGCAGGGCCTGGCCGTCGTGGACGCGTACGCCGCCGAGCACCTGGAGATCCAGACCGAGGACGCGCCGGCCGTCGCCGCCCGGGTGCGCAACGCCGGGGCGATCTTCGTCGGCGCCTGGGCGCCGGTGTCGCTCGGCGACTATGCGGCGGGCTCCAACCACGTGCTGCCCACCGGCGGCTGCGCCTGCCACTCCTCGGGCCTGTCCGTGCAGTCCTTCCTGCGCGGCATCCATGTGGTGGACTACAGCCGGGAGGCGCTGGCCGAGGTCGCCGGCCATGTGGTGACGCTCGCCGAGGCGGAGGATCTGCCCGCACACGGCGCCGCGGTCAAGGCAAGGTTCGACTGGAATGTGCCACCGAGCAAGTGACCGGCATTGACGATCTCCCGATCCGGGACGAACTCCGTGGCAAGTCCCCGTACGGCGCCCCGCAGCTCGATGTGCCCGTACGGCTGAACACCAACGAGAACCCCTATCCGCTGCCCGAGCCGCTGGTCGCGCGGATCGCCGAGCGGGTCGCCGAGGCGGCCCGCGGCCTCAACCGCTACCCGGACCGGGACGCGGTCGAGCTGCGCACCGAGCTGGCCCGCTACCTCAGCCGTACGGCCGGGCTGGAGGTCGGCGTCGCCCAGGTGTGGGCGGCCAACGGGTCCAACGAGGTGCTTCAGCAGCTGCTGCAGGCCTTCGGCGGACCGGGGCGCACCGCGATGGGCTTCGAGCCCTCGTACTCGATGCACGCGCTGATCTCCCGCTCCACCGGCACCGGCTGGATCTCCGGCCCGCGGAGCGCCGATTTCACCATCGACGTCGACGCCGCCCGTGAGGCCATCGCCGAGCACCGCCCCGATGTCCTCTTCATCACCTCGCCCAACAACCCGACCGGAACGGCCGTCGAGGCCGAGACGGTGCTGGCGCTCCACGACGCGGCGCAGGCCGCCAGGGCGGACGCCGCCGGGGCGCTCGTCGTCGTGGACGAGGCGTACGGGGAGTTCAGCCACCGCCCGTCGCTGCTGCCGCTGATCGAGGGACGGCCGCGGCTGGTGCTCTCCCGGACCATGTCCAAGGCGTTCGGCGCGGCCGGGCTGCGGCTGGGCTACCTCGCCGCCGACCCGGCGGTCGTCGACGCCGTCCAGCTGGTCCGCCTGCCGTACCACCTGTCCGCCGTCACCCAGGCCACCGCGCTGGCCGCCCTGGAGCACACCGATACGCTGCTGGGGTACGTCGACGCGCTGAAGGCCGAGCGCGACCGGCTGGTGGCCGAGCTGCGCACCCTCGGCTGCGAGGTGACCGACTCCGACGCCAACTTCGTCCAGTTCGGCCGCTTCGAGGACGCCCACGCGGCGTGGCAGGGCCTGCTGGACCGGGGCGTCCTGGTCCGGGACAACGGCGTACCGGGGTGGCTGCGGGTCACCGCGGGCACCCCGGCCGAGAACGACGCGTTCCTCGACGCGGTACGCGAGCTGATGAAGGAGAAGAGCGCATGACCCGCGTCGGACGCGTGGAGCGCACCACCAAGGAGACCTCGGTCGTCGTCGAGATCGACCTCGACGGCACCGGCCAGGTCGACGTATCGACGGGTGTCGGCTTCTACGACCACATGCTCGATCAGCTGGGCCGCCACGGCCTCTTCGACCTCACCGTCAAGACCGAGGGCGACCTGCACATCGACACCCACCACACCATCGAGGACACCGCCCTCGCGCTCGGCGCCGCCTTCAAGCAGGCGCTCGGCGACAAGGTGGGCATCTACCGCTTCGGCAACTGCACGGTGCCGCTGGACGAGTCGCTGGCGCAGGTGACGGTGGACCTCTCCGGCCGCCCCTACCTGGTGCACAGCGAGCCGGAGAACATCGCGCCGATGATCGGCACCTACGACACCACGATGACCCGGCACATCCTGGAGTCCTTCGTGGCCCAGGCGCAGATCGCCCTGCACGTCCACGTCCCGTACGGGCGCAACGCCCACCACATCGTGGAGTGCCAGTTCAAGGCGCTGGCACGGGCCCTGCGCTACGCCAGTGAGCGCGACCCCCGGGCCGCCGGAATCCTCCCCTCCACGAAGGGCGCCCTCTAACGTGAACGGCCTGTCGACCGCGTTCATCCTCCTGGGGCTGTTTCTGCTCGGAGGGGTCATCTCCTTCGTCAAGCAGGGCATGTCCAAGGGCATCATCACGCTGCTCGGGATCGGCGCCACGATGGCGCTGCTCGCCGGGGTGCTGCGGCTCGAGGTGTGGAATTGAGCGACAACCCCACGAACCCCAACCCCACGAACGACAACCCCACGAACCCCCCGAACGCCGGGACGCCGAAGAAGGTCGTGGTCTTCGACTACGGATTCGGCAACGTACGCTCCGCCGAGCGGGCCCTCGCCCATGTCGGCGCGCAGGTCGAGATCACCCGCGACTACGACAAGGCCATGGCCGCCGACGGCCTCCTCGTCCCCGGCGTCGGCGCCTTCGCCGCCTGTATGAACGGGCTGCGCGCGGCGCGCGGCGACTGGATCGTGGGGCGCCGGCTGTCCGGCGGCCGTCCGGTCCTGGGCATCTGCGTCGGCATGCAGATCCTCTTCGGGCGCGGTATCGAGCACGGCGTGGAGGCCGAGGGGCTGGAGGAGTGGCCCGGCACGGTCGAGCCGCTGCGCGCCCCCGTCGTCCCCCACATGGGCTGGAACACGGTCAAGGCGCCCGAGGACTCGCGGCTCTTCGCGGGCCTGGACGAGGGCGAGCGGTTCTACTTTGTGCACTCCTACGCAGTCCGCACCTGGGAGCTCGAGGTGACCAACCCGCACATCCCCGCCCCCAAGGTCTCCTGGACCACCCATGGCGAGCCGTTCGTCGCCGCCGTGGAGAACGGCCCGCTGTGGGCCACCCAGTTTCACCCCGAGAAGTCGGGTGACGCCGGAGCGCGGCTGCTCCGCAACTGGCTCGACACGCTCTGACCCGCCCCCCTCCCGCGTCAGCTCCCACCGCCCTCACGCTCTCACCGAAGGTCATCCGCATGCGCACGCACCGCCTCGAACTCCTCCCCGCCGTCGATGTCCGCGCCGGTCAGGCCGTCCGCCTCGTGCACGGCGAGTCCGGCTCCGAGACGTCGTACGGCGACCCGATGGAGGCCGCCCTGGCCTGGCAGCGGGCGGGCGCCGAATGGCTGCACCTGGTCGACCTCGACGCCGCCTTCGGCACCGGGGACAACCGTCAGCAGATCGCCGAGGTGGCCCGTGCCATGGACCTCAAGGTCGAGCTGTCCGGCGGTATCCGCGACGACGCCTCGCTCGAGGCCGCCCTGGCCACCGGCTGCGCCCGGGTGAACCTCGGCACGGCCGCCCTGGAGACCCCCGAATGGGTGGCCAAGGTCATCGCCGAGCACGGCGACCTCATCGCGGTGGGCCTCGATGTGCGCGGCACCACCCTGCGTGGCCGCGGCTGGACCCGTGACGGCGGCGATCTGTACGAGACCCTGGCCCGCCTGGACTCCGAGGGCTGCGCCCGCTACGTCGTCACCGACATCGCCAAGGACGGCACCCTCCAGGGCCCCAACCTGGAGCTGCTGCGCAACGTCTGCGCCGCGACGGCCAAGCCCGTCGTCGCCTCCGGCGGCGTTTCCTCCCTTGACGACCTGCGCGCCCTTGCGACCCTGGTACCGGAAGGTGTCGAGGGCGCCATCGTGGGCAAGGCGCTCTACGCCAAGGCGTTCACTTTGGAAGAGGCGTTGGAGGCGGTGTCCGTATGACCTCACCCGAGACCGCGCGGCGGGTCCAGACCGAGAGCCCCTGGGAGGAGACCATCGGGTTCGCCCGGGCCGTCGAGGCCGGTGACCTGGTGCTCGTCGCCGGGACCATGCCGCTCGCCGAGCGCGGCGTGCTGGAGGGCGAGGGGGATCCGTACGAGCAGACGCTCGCGGCCTTCCGCCATGCGCTGGACGCCCTGAAGAAGTTCGGCCTGGGCGTCGAGTCGGTGGTCCGCACCCGTATGTACATCACCCACGCCCGCGACGTGGACGAGGTGGGCCGTGCCCACAAGGAGCTCTTCGACGCCGTGCGCCCCGCCGCCACGCTGGTCGTGGTGTCCGGTTTCGTCGACTCGCGCGTGCTGGTGGAAGTCGAACTGGAAGCACTCCGAGGAGCACGACAGTCATGACCCTGGCGGTCCGAGTCATCCCGTGCCTGGACGTGGACAACGGCCGGGTCGTCAAGGGCGTCAACTTCCAGAACCTGCGTGACGCGGGCGACC
Source organism: Streptomyces hygroscopicus subsp. hygroscopicus (assembly GCF_001553455.1). Lineage (GTDB taxonomy): Bacteria > Actinomycetota > Actinomycetes > Streptomycetales > Streptomycetaceae > Streptomyces > Streptomyces hygroscopicus. Next base: position 35,547 of record NZ_BBOX01000120.1, on the reverse strand, counting down.
CGGTCGAGATGGCCAAGGTCTACGGCGAGGAGGGCGCGGACGAGCTGACCTTCCTCGACATCACCGCCTCCTCCGGCGACCGCGAGACCACCTACGACGTGGTCCGCCGCACCGCCGAGCAGGTCTTCATCCCGCTGACGGTCGGCGGGGGCGTCCGCACCCCGGAGGACGTCGACAAGCTGTTGCGGGCCGGAGCGGACAAGGTCGGCGTCAACACCGCCGCCATCGCCCGCCCCGAGCTGATCCGCGAGATCGCCGAGCGCTTCGGCAGCCAGGTGCTGGTCCTCTCGGTCGACGCCCGCCGCTGCCCGGAGGGGACGGTGACCCCCTCCGGCTACGAGGTCACCACCCACGGTGGCCGCCGCGGCACCGGCATCGACGCCGTCGAATGGGCCCACCGCGCCGCGGAGCTGGGCGCCGGGGAGATCCTGCTGAACTCCATGGACGCGGACGGCACCAAGGACGGCTACGACACGGCCATGATCGAGGCCGTGCGCAAGCACGTCACCATCCCGGTCATCGCCAGCGGCGGCGCGGGCAAGCTCGCCGACTTCCCGCCGGCCATCGCCGCGGGCGCCGACGCGGTGCTGGCGGCGTCCGTCTTCCACTTCGGCGATCTGCGGATCGGCCAGGTGAAGGAGGCGCTGCGGGGGGCCGGGCACCCGGTCCGCTGAGGGGTACGGGGTACGACGGGGTACGCGGTACGCATGAAGCGGGGGACCACCGGCCGGTGATCCCCCGCTTCCACGGTCCCCGCTTCCACGGTCCCCGCTTCCACGGTCTCCGCTTCCACGGTCTCCGTTTTCAACGGTCCCCGCTTCACGGCTTCCGCTTCAGGGGCTTCCGCTTCAGGGTCTCCGCCTTACGGTCCCCGCTTCGTCGTCTCGGGGCGTCACTTGGTGGTGGCGCCCGGACGCTCGCGGTACGCGTCGACGATGCCGCGCTCCAAGACCGCGGACTTCTCCAAGATGTCGCCCTTCTTGCCCGCCCCGACGGCCTCCGTCCGGTAGCGGCGCTCGCCGAGGAAGGCCAGGCTGTCCCGGTCGAAGACCCATTCGGTGGCCGTCGAGGCCCGCTTGTCGGTACGGGTGATGCCGACCCCGTGCCGCCCGGCCGCGTCCACCGCGTCGTCGACGCGCTTCACCCCGGGGAGCTTCGCGGCGGCCTTGTAGATGGCGGCGGCGTTCTCCGGCGGCATGACGTTCTCCGACAGCAGGTCGCCGATCAGGTCGAAGACGGCCTGTGCCTTCTCGTGTCCCTCCTCCGGCTCGGTCATCCGGTACAGCTCCTCGAGGAGGGCGTCCGGGTCGGTGGGCAGGGACGACAGCCAGAGGTACGTCGGCCGGTGGACGCCCGCCGGAGTGCCGGGGCCCCCCTCGTTGAGCGGGAAGTAGTCCCCGTCCTCGTGGATCAGGCCGATCTTGGTCACGGGCTTGGAGATCTGCGACTTCCAGATCTCCCGCTCGTGCAGCGGGTCCAGCTTGGAGGAGCCGTCCTCCTTCAGCTCGGCTCCCGCCATCAGGCTCTTGACGTAGACCAACTGGTCTTCGCGCACCGGCTTGACGTCCGTCTTCTCCGCGACACCGGCGATCCGGTCGAGCAGGACGGCGGCGGTCTCGCGGGGTTGGGCGGAGCCGCTGCCGGACTCCCCGCCCCCGGTGAGGGTGACGGCCAGGGCTCCGGCCAGCGCCAGGCCCGCGGCGGGCATCAGCAGCGCCGGGCGCAGCAGACGGCGCCGGGCCGGCCGGGCGGGGGCGGCGGCGGGAGTGCGGTTCTGGTCGTCATCGATGTGCTGCATCAAACGGTCCTTGTGATGGAGGTAGGGCTCGGAAGGAACGTCCCGTTCGGCCGGGGCGGGAAGGAGCCGGGCCAGTTCCTCGCGCTCCGCTTCCTCACGCCCGGTCCGGACGGGACCGGAGCCGGCGGCGTTCATCGGGGGTCCTCCTGGAGTTCCTGAAAGGGCAGGGCCGCGAACGCGGCCTCGCTCTGTACCTCTCCGCGGCGACGCCGCGGTTCCTTCTTTTCTCCGGACCTTTCTCCGGCTTTTTCTCCGAACTGCTCTCCGGATCTCTCTCCGGTCCCTTCTTCGGACCTTTCATCGGCGAGCCGCTGATCGGTCAGTCGCCGCAGCCGGGCGCGGGCGCGGGACAGCCGCGAGCGCACGGTCCCCACCGGGACTCCCAGCGCCTGCGCGGCCTGGGCGTAGTCCAGGCCGGACCACACGCACAGCGCGAGCACCTCCTGCTCCCCGCGGCGCAGCCGGCCGTAGACCTTCCGTACGGCGGCGAGCCGGCGGGCGTCGTCGATCCGACCGGCGGTCTCGTCGGCGAAGTCCGCCACCGGGGCGGGCGCGGGGCGCCGGGCCAGGAAGGCCAGGCGCCGGCCGATGCCCCGGTTGGCGTTGCGGGCCTTGTTCGTCGCCACGCCCAGCAGCCATGGCTTCAGCGAGCCGTCGCCCGGTTCCAGCTGCTCCCGGGTGCGCCAGGCGTCGAGGAACGTGTCCCCCATCACCTCTTCGGCGACCGACCAGTCGCCGGTCAGCCGGTAGGCATGGTTGTAGACGGTACGCGCGTAACTCTCGTAGAGCTCTGCGAACGCCTCTCGGTCACCCGCCCGCACCCGCGCCCGCAGGTCCTCACTCATCTCGTTCACACCTCACACCCGTGCCTCTCCGCACGACGGAGGTAGTTCCGGTGATCTGTGCCACACCGGGTGCGCGGGGGTGAGGTGTCCGCTACCGGGCCGGGACCGACGCCGCCTCGATGACCTCGTCCAGGCCCACTCGCTCAGGCGCCGAATTCGTATTCGAGGATGTACGACCCCGCGTCGAGCACCATCTCGTTGACCTCAACGGCCGTCCCGTCCTCGGTGAAGGCCGTGCGGCACACGAGGAAGACGGGCGTTCCGCTGGGGAGCCGCAGCTCCTGGGCCTCGGTGGCGGAGGGCATGCGCGACCGGATTTCTTCGCGGAAGCGGGCGGGCGCGTGCCCCAGCTCGGCCAGCCGTGCGTAGACGCCGCCGGCGCCGCTGTCCTCCTGGGTAATGGCTGAGCCTGCCACCAGGGAGGCTGAGAAGTGCGACGTGGAGAGCAGGACCGGCTTGCCGTCCAGAACGAAGCGGCGGCTGCGCGAACAGACCCGGTCGCCCCTCCCGAGTCCGAGAACGTCGGCGATGTGACTCGGAGCCTCTTTCTCCGTCACCGAGACGCTGTCCACGATGAGTTCGCGATCCTCGTCCAGATCGGTCGACCAGACCGAGTGCCCCGCTCCCCACTGGCTTTGGGCGAGCCGCTGGATGCCGCGCCGCCGTAGCGGCCGAAAGGTGCGCACGAAGACCCCGGCGCCCTTGCGGGCCTCGGCGATGCCTTCGCTTTGCAGCACGCTCAGCGCCTGCCGCGCGGTCATACGAGCGACCTGGTAGGTGGTCATCAGCTCGTTCTCACCAGGCAGACGATCACCTGGCTGGTACTCCCCAGCGGTGATCGCCGCCTTGAGTTCATTGGCGATCCGCTGATACTTGCGCTCTCCGCCGCTGCCCTGCCCCGCTGTCACCGGTCACCCTCCGATCTTCTCTAGAGACACCCTAGGTGTCCGCTCGCTTGTTTGAGTAATCAGAGGCGTATCGAGGCCATTTGACATCTCTAGAGATCTGACGCTTCGCTGGAGATGTCTAGAGATGTTTCCGTGGGGAGGGGTGCATGGCGCACATGACGGATCTTCCGGATGACGAGGCAGAGCGGGAGCCACTCGGCAGGCTGGTCCTGTGCCCGGTCCACGAGTCGGTGCCGCGGGCCCGCCGGTGGTTTCGTACGTTCACCGCACAACATGAATTGGCACGTTCCATCGACGACTGTCTGCTGCTGATGTCCGAGCTGGTTACGAACGCCATCGTGTACGGAGAGGCTGACGGGCTGTGGAGGGTCCGTGTCGAGTGGTACCGGGCGGGCGCAGCGCTGCGCGTCGAGGTGCACAACCCCGGATTCCCGGCGCGGGTGCGGCTTCGTCGGCCCACTGCGGGCGAAGCGCACGGGCGGGGGTTATTGATGGTGAATGAGCTGGCCGATGAATGGTGGTCGGGGCCGAGTCCCTACGGCGGCACCGTCGTCGCCTTCCTGATGCACAAGATGTTCGCCTGAGATCGAGCGGATCCCCGGGCCGATGGCACTCGGTCACCGACGCGATCGTGGTGTGACCGCATCCGGCAGAGGGGCCCTCAGCGGCACCGGCACGCTGACCGGGTGCCCCGCACCCAGGAGAAGCGCGTCCTGGTAAGGGGCCGCTGACCTGCCCAGACTCGGTGGGGCAGGACAGCAGCGCACCAGGAGTGAAAGGAAGACCGCCATGGCAGCCATGACCGGGACCGGCAAGGTCGTGCTCGTCACCGGAGCCAGCAGTGGGATCGGGGAGGCGACCGCGCGCCGGCTCGCCGCCGACGGACACCGGGTCTATCTGGGGGCGCGCCGGACCGATCGGCTGGAGGAGCTGGCCGGGCAGATCACCGCCGAGAGCGGCACCGCCGCGTACCAGAGGCTCGATGTCACGTCGGCCGAGGACGTGCGGGCCTTCGTGGCCGCCGCCCGGGAGCGGTTCGGGCGGGTGGACGTGATGGTCAACAACGCCGGGGTGATGCCGCTCTCGCCGCTGGAGGCGCTGAAGGTCGACGAGTGGGACCGGATGCTCGATGTGAACGTGCGCGGGGTGCTGTACGGCATCGCGGCGGCCCTGCCGGTGATGACGGAGCAGGGCGGCGGGCACATCGTGAACACCGCCTCGGTCGGCGCGTACGAGGTGTCGCACAGCGCCGCGGTCTACTGCGCCACCAAGTTCGCCGTCCGGGCCATTTCGGAGGGGCTGCGCCAGGAATCGGCCGGTGACATCCGGGTCAGCCTGATCTCCCCCGGTGTGACCGAGTCCGAACTCGCCGACTCCATCTCCGACGAGAGCGCCCGTGAGGCGATGAAGACCTACCGCTCGGTGGCCATCCCCGCCTCCGCGATCGCGGACGCCATCGCCTACGCCATCGGTCAGCCCGCCGAGGTCGACGTCAACGAGATCGTGGTCCGCCCCGCCGCGAGCGCCCAGTAATACGCGGGGGCGGGTCCGCGGGGTGCCATCAGCGGTCGCATGCGGACGGTGGCTGTGGCCGTGTCACGGGCCGGCCGGTCCCGTGACGGGCCACCGCCGGCTCCGGCCCGTGCATGCTGCGGGAGGAGGGGATCGTGGTGATCGAATACCGGCCGTTCCAGCGGATCTGGCCCGGCGACCTGCCGACTTGACGCCGTTGCCCCGGCCCGCTTTGATCACAGCTGTCGCACGGGTGTCCAACCCGGTGCCGCCCAAGAGGTGCGCCCAGCCGGTAGGGGCCCGGTTACGGTCCCGAGCCCGGACTCAGTCGCCAGGACGGCGGATGCCGTCCGAGGCGGGGTCGTTGCCCGCGAATGTTGGAGCTTTTCATGCCCGCCAACCATGCTGTTCGTCGCCGCTGGGCCGCCGCGTCGGTGGCGGCCGCCGCTGCCGTCGCCGCCGTCGTGGCCATCTCCGTGTCGAACGGGGCCAGCGCGTCCGAAGTGGCGCTGCCGCCCGTCCACGGTGGCTTCGACTACCAGATCGGCGGGGCGTACACCCCGCCGAAGGGCGTCGACATCGTCAGCCGTGACCGCAAGGACTCACCGGCGGACGGGCTGTACAACATCTGTTACGTCAACGCCTTCCAGGTCCAGCCGGGCGAACGCGACCAGTGGCCCGACGACCTGCTGCTGCGCGACGCCAACGGCGATCTGGTCATCGACGAGGACTGGAACGAACCGCTGCTCGACATCCGCACCGCCAAGAAGCGCGAGCGGGTGGCCGACAAGGTCAACGGATGGATCGACGGCTGCGCGGACAAGGGCTTCGACGCCGTCGAGCCCGACAACTACGACAGCTACGAACGCTCCCAGAAGCTGCTGACCACCACGCACGCCAGGGAGTTCATCGCCCTGCTGTCGAAGCACGCCCACGCCCAGGGGCTGGCCATCGCGCAGAAGAACACCGCGGCGCTGCTCCCCGACCGGAAGGCGGCCGGGCTGGACTTCGCGGTGGTCGAGGAGTGCGGCGAGTACGACGAGTGCGAGCAGTTCGCCAAGGCTTACGACGACCACGTCGTGGCGGTGGAGTACGGCGAGAAGGGCTTCGCCAAGGCATGTGACGGCTGGGGCGACCGGCTCAGCGTCGTCCTGCGGGACAGGGACGTCTCCACCGACGACAGCGAGGACTACGTCCGCGAGACGTGCTAGCTAGGGGATCCGCTGCGACCGGGGGATCTCCTCCGACCGGGGCCCCTCCGGTCTGGGGAGATCCCCCGGTCGGGATTCCCTCCGGCCGGGGGACCTCCTCCGGGCGGTGAAATCCCCTACTGGGGAATGTCTCCGAGCCCCGTCCGCACCGCGGGCGGGGCTTTGTCACGTCCCGGCCGCCGGTTGCCGCCGCCGGTTGCCGCCGCCGGTTGCCGCCAGTTGCCGTCGGCTGCCGTGGCCCCCGTGACTCCGGGGCGCCGTCACCGGAGACTCAGCGGGCCGCCCCGGGGTCGCGGATCCAGGCCAGTATCTGCTCCAGCTCGGCCTGGAGGACGCGGCCGGCGGCCTCCGCGTCGCCCTCCTTGACGGCCCGGACGAGGGCGGCGTGGGAGTCGTCGCCGTGATTCGGTGTCCGGGCGCGCAGGGCGAGGAGATCGACGAGGTCGATCAGCCCCTGCCGCAGCGCCGGTACGAACTCGGCGAACAGGTCGGTCAGCACGGGGTTGTGGGCGGCGGTGACCACCGCGGCGTGCAGCGCGATGTCCGCGTCCACGAACGCCGCGTCATCCCCTTCGGCGGCGGCGCGCCGCGCGTCCAGCGCCGCGTCCAGGGCGGTGCGGTCGGCCTCGGTATGGCGCAGCGCCGCGAGCCGGGCGGCCTGCACCTCGATTCTCCCCCGAGGTCTTCAACCTCACCGAGCCCGATTTCGTGCTGGAGGTCTGCAACGGCCTCACCACGCTGTGGGACGCCTGCCCCGACCGCCCGGTGACGCACAACCTCCCGGCCACCGTGGAGGTCGCCACCCCCAACGTCTACGCCGATCAGATCGAGTACGCGCACCGCCACCTGGAGCGGCGTGAGGACGTCGTCCTCTCCGTCCACCCGCACAACGACCGCGGCACCGGGGTCGCCTGCGCGGAACTCGCGGTGCTGGCCGGGGCTCAGCGGGTGGAGGGCTGTCTGTTCGGCAACGGCGAGCGCACCGGCAACGTCGACCTGGTCACCCTCGCCCTCAACCTCCACGCCCAGGGCGTGGATCCGATGGTCGATTTCTCCGACATCGACGTCATCCGCGACACCGTGGAGCACTGCAACCGGCTGCCGGTCCACCCCCGTCACCCATACGGCGGCGAGCTGGTCCACACCGCCTTCTCCGGCACCCACCAGGACGCCATCAGCAAGGGGCTGGCGCACCATGCCCGGCAGGCCGAGGCGTCGGGCGAACCGGCGGAACGCGCACCGTGGGCGGTGCCGTACCTGCCCATCGACCCGGCCGATCTGGGCCGTACGTACGAGGCGATCATCCGCGTCAACAGCCAGTCGGGCAAGGGCGGTATCGCCCACCTCCTGCACACGCACCACGGACTGGACCTGCCGCGGCGGCTCCGCGCCGACTTCTCCCGCACCGTCCAGACCGCCACGGACGACAGCGGCCGCGAGGCCACCCCGGAGGACCTGTGGGAGCTGTTCCGGACCACCTATCTCGCCCCTGCACAGGAGGGGCCGGTGACGCTGTCCTCCTGGAGCGCCGAGGAGGTCGCGCCCGGTGAGCACCGGTTCCGCTGCGAGCTGCGGACGGACGAGGGGGCGGGCCACTACGAGGGGAAGGGCAACGGGCCGCTGGCCGCCTTCACCGACGCCCTGGCGGCTGCCGGAACCGGCGTGGACATCCTCCAGTACAGCGAGCACGCCACCGCCGCCGGGCCCGGAAGCCCCGCGGTGGCCTACGCCGAATGCCGCGTCGGCGCCGTCACCCTCTGGGGCGCCGGCCGGGACACCTCCGTACTGACGGCATCCGTGCACGCCGTACTGGCGGCCGTCAACCGGGCGGCCGTCAACCGGGCGGCGGCGCAGGGCGGCTGACCGCGCGGCGGTGGCGGGCGCGGGGTGGCTGACGGCGCGGCGGTGGCGGGCGCGGGGCGGCTGACCGCGCGGCGGTGGTGGCGCGGGGCGGCCGACTCCGCCGCGGTGGCGGCGGCACTCGGGGTTCGGGCCGGAGGCGAAGGGCGGCAGCCCGGCCGCCACCGAGGCGCTCAGATGCCCAGCTTGGCCTCGCGCGCCGCGGCCACGGCCTCCTTGTCGCCCTCCAGCTCGACCCGGGCGGCCTCCTGACGGCCGGTGAGGAAAAGCGCCAGCTCACCCGGTTCGCCGGTGACCGTGACGACGGGGACGCCGCGGTGGGACACCACCGTACGGCCGTCCGGACGGCGGAGCACCAGGCCGACCGGGGAGCGGCGGCCGAACACCCGGGCGCCGCGCTCGACACGGGACCACAGTGCGTCGGCGAAGACCGGGTCCAGCTCGCGCGGCGTCCAGTCCGGGCGGGCGCGGCGCACGTCCTCGGCGTGGACGTAGAACTCGAAGGCGTTGGCCGCCTCGTCCACCTGCTTCAGCGCGAACGGCGACATCCGCGGCGGGCCGGTGCGGAACAGCTGGAGCAACTCCTCGTACGGCTTCGCCGCGAACTCCTCCTGCACCCGGGACAGCCGCGCGGCCAGTGGCTTGACCAGCACTCCGGCGGCCGCGTCGGGGCGGCGCTCGCGGACCACCAGATGGGCCGCCAGGTCCCGGGTGGTCCAGCCCTCGCACAGCGTCGGGGCCCCGGGGCCCGCGCTCTCCAAAAGGTCGGCCAGGAGAAGTCGTTCGCGCTTCGCGTGAGTGGACATACGGTCACCCTACGACCGGGGCCCGCCCGCTGCCATGAGGAGCGCCGCCGCGCCGGGCCACTCATCGCCCCGGAGGGGCAGTCCGGCCGTACGCCGCCCGGGAGGGGCAGTCCGGCCGAGCGCCGGGCCCCGCCGCCGTCCCGGGGCCCGCACCGGCACCGCCGGACCTCCGTCGGCCCGGGGCCCGCCTCGGCGGGGCCGCTGCTTCGGGGATCGCCTCAGCGGGGGCCGCCGTGGTGTTGGGGTTCAGCCCGGTAGGGGCGCTGCCCGGCGCTCGCTTCGGCAGTGGCCGCCGCGGTCCCCCTTGAGGTTCAGCCCGGTCGGGGCCCCGCCCCGGTGCCCGCTTTGGTGGGGGCCGCGTGGGTTGGTCCGGCGGGGTGTTGTCCCTGGGCTCACCTTGGCCGGGGGCCGCTGCCTCGGGCTGGCTTCGGCGGGGGGCTGCCGCGGTCCTGGGGTTCAGCGCGGCAGGGGCGCTGCCCGGTGCCCGCTTTGGTGGGGGCCGCGTGGCTTGGTCCGGCGGGGTGTTGTTTCTGGGCTCACCTTGGCCGGGGGCCGCTGCCTCGGGCTGGCTTCGGCGGGGGGCTGCCGCGGTCCTGGGGTTCAGCCCGGTAGGGGCCGCCGCGGTCCCCTTGAGGTTCGGCCCGGTAGGGTCCCGCCCCGGCGCTCGTTTCGGCGGGTGCCGCCGCGTGGCTCGGTCCGGCGGGGGCCGCCGCTCCCCGGGGTGCCTCGGCCGGACTCCGCCGTCTCCGGAGTCAGCCCGGCAGGGGCGCGCTCAGTTTCTTGCCGTCCCGGCCTGCGCTCAGCGTGAGCGCGCAGGAGACCTGGTCCTCGCCCTGGACCGTGTAGGTGCCCAGCGCGGGGTAGAGCGCGTAGTAGTAGTACATCCGGCCGTCGTTGGGGATGGTCTTCAACCGCTTCTTCGCGTCCGCCCCGCACAGCGCGAGCGCCTTGGACTGGATCGCCTCCTCGGAGGAGAAGTCACCGCTCAGCGTCTCGTTGGTGATCACCTCGCCGTCGTGCGGGCTGTGGCAGGACCGCTTCTCGACCTTGGTGACGCTGCTGTCCATCGCCGGATGGTCGAAGCACTGGCCCGGATCGAGCACCACGTACGGCACCTTGTCACCGGGCGCGCCGGACTCCGACGCGTCCGGACCGGCCGACTCCGAGGCGTCCCCGTCGGGTGCGTCGCCGCCACCGCCCAGCGGCGCGCCCTGGCCGGGGTCCTCGGAGCCCGACGGGTGGGCGGAGGCGGACGGTCCGGCGTCCGAGGAGGACGAAAGGGGACTGTCCGAGGCCGAGGCGGAGGCGGACGGACCGGCGTCGGCCGACGTCTGCTTGCCCCCGCTGTCGTCCTTCGCCCCGACGACGATCACGCCGACGACCACCGCGACGGCCACCACCGCCGCGATGACGATCGCGGTGACCTTGGAACGGCCGGTGCCGGGCGGTGGAGGAGGGGGCGGCAGCGCGCCCGGGGGTATGGACCCCGGCGGCAGCGCGCCCGGGGGCGGACCGCCGGGCAGCAGCGCCGGTGCGGGAGGCGGACCGAAACCGCCGCCCGGCGGCACGGGCGGCACGGGCGGACCCGGCGGACCCGGCTGGGCGGGCGGACCCGGCTGGGCGGCTTGCCCTGGCTGGGCGGGCGGGCCCGGCTGCCCCGGCTGGTCCGGCGCGGGCGGCGGCCCGAAGCCCTGCTGCGACGGCTGCGGCTGTGGCGGCGGACCGAACCCCCCGCCGTTTCCCGGCCGGTTGGGGTCGTTCGGCGGCGGCGGAAACGTCATGTCCGAAGCATGCCCCATTCCACCGACAACCCGGCCATCGGGCCGGGAGGCAACCGGCCATCGGGCCCGGAGGGAACCCGGCCATCGGGCCCGGAGGCAGCCCGGCCCCCAGGCCGGGCGGACCGTCAGGCGCAGATCGTTCGCGGGCACCCCCCTCGGGACGTGCAGAATGGTCGCATGACCGGCTCCGACCGCCCCTCCGCCCTCGACCCGGCCCTCGCCGCCCGCCTCAAGCGCGGCGCCGACGGCCTGGTGCCCGCCATCGCTCAGCAGTACGACACCGGTGAGGTGCTGATGCTCGGCTGGATGGACGACGAGGCGCTGCACCGCACCCTCACCACCGGCCGCTGCACCTACTGGAGCCGCAGCCGCCAGGAGTACTGGGTCAAGGGCGACACCTCCGGCCATGTCCAGCTGGTCAAGTCCGTCGCCCTCGACTGCGACGCCGACACCATCCTCGTCAAGGTCGACCAGGTCGGCGCCGCCTGTCACACCGGCGACCGCACCTGCTTCGACGCCGACGTGCTCCCGCTCGGCCAGTAGACCGGTCACGCGGACCGGCCGCACGGACCAGTCACACGGACCAGTCACATGGACCGGCCGCACGGACCGGTTCCTACGGACCGGCCACAACCCCACGTCCCCCGCCTCCCCCACGTCCCCACCCAGTCCCCGTGCCCCGCCGGGCTCCCCGGCCCTTGACCCAGGACGCTGTCACGATGGATCTCGAGACCTTCCGCAAGCTGGCGGCCGACCGCCGCGTCATCCCCGTCAGCCGCAAACTGCTCGCGGACGGCGACACCCCCGTGGGCCTCTACCGCAAACTGGCCGCCGAGCGCCCCGGCACCTTCCTCCTCGAATCCGCCGAGAACGGCCGTTCCTGGTCCCGCTACTCCTTCATCGGCGTCCGCAGCGCCGCCACCCTCACCGAACGCGACGGCCGCACCCACTGGCTGGGCACCCCGCCCGTCGGCGTCCCCACCGAAGGCGACCCCCTCCAGGCGCTGCGCGCCACCGTCGAAGCCCTGCACACCCCCCGCGACCTCGGGGGTCTGGTCCAGCTGCCGCCCTTCACCGGCGGCATGGTCGGCTACCTCGGCTACGACATCGTCCGCCGCCTGGAGAAGGTCGGCGAGCACGGGGGCGACGATCTGCGCCTGCCCGAGCTGACCATGCTGCTCACCTCGGACCTGGCGGTGCTGGACCACTGGGACGGCACGGTGCTGCTGATCGCCAACGCGATCAACCACAACGACCTCGAAACGGGCGTCGACGAGGCGTACGCCGACGCCGTGGCACGGCTCGACGCGATGGCCGCCGACCTCGTCCGCCCCGTGCCCACCGACCCCGCCGCGCTGCCCGACTCCGAACTGCCCGAGTACACCGCGCTGTGGGGCGGTGAGGACTTCATGGCGGCCGTGGACGACATCAAGGAGCGCATCCGCGCGGGCGAGGCGTTCCAGGTCGTCCCCTCACAGCGGTTCGAGACCCCGTGCTCGGCGAGCGCCCTCGACGTCTACCGGGTGCTGCGCGCCACCAACCCGAGCCCCTATATGTACCTCTTCCGGTTCGAGGGCTTCGATGTGGTGGGCTCCAGCCCGGAGGCGCTGGTCAAGGTCGAGGACGGCCGGGCGATGCTGCACCCCATCGCCGGCACCCGGCACCGGGGCGCCACCCCGCAGGAGGACGCCGCCCTCGCGGAGGAGCTGCTCGCCGACCCCAAGGAGCGGGCCGAGCACCTGATGCTCGTCGACCTGGGGCGCAATGACCTCGGACGGGTCTGCGAGCCCGGCAGCGTCGAGGTCGTCGACTTCATGTCGATCGAGCGCTACAGCCATGTCATGCACATCGTCTCGACCGTCACCGGCAGCCTCGCCGAGGGCCGCACGGCCTTCGATGTGCTCACCGCCTGCTTCCCCGCGGGCACCCTCTCCGGCGCCCCCAAGCCACGGGCGCTGCAGATCATCGAGGAGCTGGAGCCGAGCCGCCGCGGGCTGTACGGCGGCTGTGTCGGCTACCTGGACTTCGCCGGCGACTCCGACACCGCAATCGCCATCCGTACCGCGCTGCTGCGCGACGGCACGGCATATGTCCAGGCCGGCGCGGGGATCGTCGCCGACTCCGATCCGGCGGCCGAGGACGCGGAGTGCCGCAACAAGGCGGCGGCGGTGCTGCGGGCGGTGCACTCGGCGAACCGGCTCGGGCGGTAGTTCCCATATCCCCGGGTACGGTCCCGTATCCCCGGGAACGGGGCCCGTACCCGGGTGGGGGATAGTGGTAGGCGTGACTGCAGCAGCCGTACCCCAGCCCAGGGCCGAGAACGAGCCCGCCGCCTCCGCCGTGCGCGGCCGCCGAAGCAGCCTCGCCATCGCCCTGCTCGCCGGTGCCCTCGGGGCCGCCCTCGTCCTGCTGGCCACCAGCCGCAAGTGGGCCGAGGGCACCGCCTTCGTCGCCCAGGGCTCCCTGCCGCAGAGCGCCAAGGGCGACGACATCACCGGACTGCCCGGTGCGCTCGCGGTCGTCGGCCTCGCCGCGCTGGTCGCGGTCTTCGCCGTCCGCCGCCTCGGCCGCGTCGTCGTCTCGGCGCTGCTCGCCCTCAGCGGCGCGGGCATCGTCATCGGCTCGGTCCTCGGCGCGTCCGACAAGGCGGCGCTGGAGGAGAAGGCGTCCAAGGTGAGCGGTCTGACCCACAGCCCCATCCACGACGTGGCCTACACCCCCTGGCCGTGGGTCGCCGCGGCGGGCGGGGTGCTGCTCCTGCTCGCGGGCCTGCTCGCGCTGGGCTACGGACGCCACTGGCCCGCCATGTCCGGGCGGTACGAGCGCGCGGGCACGGCGGGCACGGCGGGCACCGCGGGCCGGGACCGCGCCCGGCGCCGCGGCCCGGCCCCCGACCCGGACCGCCCCGAGGAGCTGTGGAAGGCCCTGGACCGGGGCGAGGACCCGACACAGACCCCGGCGCGGCAGGAGGCCGAGCGGGGCGCCTGAGGACCCCTCGCCGGGCCGTCCCCTCCAGCACGTCCCCTCCAGCCCGTCCCAGCTGCCCGTCCCCCTCCGCCCAGCTGTTCGTCCCCCTCCGTCCGGCTGCTCGTCTCCCGCCACCCAGCTGCCCGGCTGCTCGTCCCCCTCCGCCCGGCTCCCCGTCTCCCGCCGGGTCGCCCTCCTGCCTCCCTCCGGCTCGGCTCACGGTCTCCCGCGCGCCCGCCTTTCCGTTTTCGTTTTCCTCCGGGTCGCTTTCCGGTCTCACCTGGGCCCGCCCTGCCCTCTCTCCGGGGCGCCTTCCCGCCTCCCGCCGCAATGTCCACCCCCGCTGATGGGCGTTTCGCGCGTCGGGGACAATGGCGTGGGAGCGTTCGCCCCCGAGCGCCCGGACCAGGCGCAGTACAGCTACGAGGAGTATTCATGGCGGGTCACAACCACGGACACACCCCGGCCGCCTGGACCGGTGTCACCATCGCCTTCATCGGCTTCTGCGTCGCCGGCGCGTTCACCGTGGCGGCCAAGCCGGTCGGCTTCTTCGCGGGCATCGCGGTCATCGCCCTCGGTGGCATCGTCGGCGCGGCGATGCGCGCGGCCGGTCTGGGCATGCCCAAGACCCAGCCCCCGCAGCCGAAGACCGCCGCGCAGGCCCAGCCGCAGGCGCAGACCCAGCAGTGAGCCGGGGCGCGGCCCGGGGCTCCGGCCGTCTCCGCGGGGCTCCGCGCTGAGCCGTACGGAGGTCGGTACACCGGCCCTGAGCTGCGCCTTCGCGGATATGGGGGGAGACTCGGCGGTGTGAGCGAACCACCGCCGACCGTCCCGGTCCCCCTGGTGCGGCGTCTCGCCGCACCGCTCGGCGTGCTCGCGGGCGTCCTCGCCGCCTTCGGCTACGTCGGCGCCGTCGACCCCCGGGAGCCGGGCCACTACCCCGGCTGCCCGCTGCTGCGGCTCACCGGGCTGTACTGCCCCGGCTGCGGCGGGCTGCGCGGTGCCCATGCCCTCGCGCACGGCGATCTGCCGGCCGCCCTGCGCGACAATGCCCTCGCCGTCGGCTGCTACGCGGTCTTCGCCGTCTGCTGGGTGGTGTGGTGTGTGCGCGGTCGCTTCCCGGCGCCGCGGCTTTGGCACGCGGGCGCGCTCGGCGGCGTGGCCCTGGTCTTCACCGTGGTCCGGAATTTCCCGTTCGAGGGACTACTGACGCCGTGACCGCTGTTGTGGATGTCCATGTGCCCATGTGGAGGGTCTCCGCGTCAACCGGATGCGAGACCTCGGCCCTCCGGCGGCTACCATCGCAGTGCCGGGTGACGCGGTTGACCGACCCGCTCGACCCGCCCGACACCGATCAGAAACCGATCAGAATCTTCATCCCCGTCCCGGAAGGGGGCCGCTCGGTGAGTGTGCTCGACGAGATCATCGACGGAGTCCGTGCCGACCTCGCGGAGCGGCAGGCGCGCGTCACCCTCGACGAGCTCAAGCAGCGGGCGGCCAAGGCGGCGCCGGCGAAGGACGGTGTCGCCGCGCTCAAGGGCGACGACGTCAAGGTGATCTGCGAGGTCAAGCGGTCCAGCCCGTCCAAGGGCGCGCTCGCCGCGATCGCCGACCCCGCCGGGCTCGCCGCCGACTACGAGGCGGGCGGCGCGGCCGTCATCAGCGTGCTGACCGAGCAGCGGCGCTTCGGCGGATCGCTGGCCGACCTGGAGGCCGTAAGGGCCAAGGTCGACATCCCGGTGCTCCGTAAGGACTTCATCGTCACCTCGTACCAGCTGTGGGAGGCGCGGGCGCACGGCGCCGACGTCATCCTGCTGATCGTCGCCGCCCTGGAGCAGGAGGCGCTGGTCTCGCTCATCGAGCGGGCCGAGTCGATCGGGCTGACCCCGCTGGTCGAGGTGCACGACGAGGAGGAGGTCGCCCGAGCGGTGGACGCCGGAGCCCGGGTGATCGGGGTCAACGCGCGCAACCTCAAGACCCTCCAGGTGGACCGGTCGAACTTCGCTCGGGTCGCACCGGAGATCCCGGACCACATCGTCAAGATCGCCGAGTCGGGGGTGCGCGGTCCGCACGACCTGATCGCCTACGCGAACGACGGCGCGGACGCGGTGCTGGTCGGCGAGTCCCTGGTGACCGGGCGCGACCCCAAGGCCGCGGTGGCCGATCTGGTGGCGGCGGGCGCCCATCCGGCGCTGCGCCACGGCCGGGACTGACGAGGCGGGATCGGCGCACCATGGAGACGTACGCGCGTTTGGCCAGGGGCTGCCGGCCCCGGGGCTGCCGTGCGCCCGCGCGGCGGGTGCGGGGGCGGCGCGTGCGCTACCACATCGGCTGTGAGCCGGGCCAGATCAACGGGCGTCGATGGCGCGGGACGGCGGCGCGCTGAGCCTCCCCCTTTCCCGGGGCGCGGTTTCCTCCCGGCCACGGCTGGGGGGTGCCCTGCGGGGCACGGCGCGGACGCGGTTTCCCACCCATCACATCCGTTGCGGGGCGATGCCCCGACCGAGGAGTACATCGCATGTCCTCTGATTTCTTCATCCCGGACCCGGAGGGTCAGGTGCCCAGCGCCGAGGGGTATTTCGGCGCCTTCGGCGGCAAGTTCATCCCCGAGGCGCTCGTCGCCGCGGTCGACGAGGTGGCCGCCGAGTACGAGAAGGCCAAGGCGGACCCCGCCTTCGCGGCCGAGCTCGAGGATCTGCTGGTCAACTACACCGGTCGGCCCAGCGCGCTGACCGAGGTGCCGCGGTTCGCCGAGCACGCGGGCGGCGCCCGGGTCTTCCTCAAGCGGGAGGACCTCAACCACACCGGCTCCCACAAGATCAACAACGTGCTGGGGCAGGCCCTGCTCACCAAGCGCATGGGCAAGACCCGCGTCATCGCCGAGACCGGCGCCGGACAGCACGGCGTGGCCACGGCCACCGCGTGTGCGCTGTTCGGGCTCGAGTGCACCATCTACATGGGCGAGGTGGACACCCAGCGGCAGGCGCTCAATGTGGCGCGGATGCGGATGCTGGGCGCCGAGGTCATCGCCGTGACGTCCGGCAGCCGCACCCTCAAGGACGCCATCAACGAGGCGTTCCGGGACTGGGTCGCCAATGTGGACCGCACCCACTACCTCTTCGGCACCGTGGCCGGGCCCCACCCCTTCCCGGCGCTGGTGCGCGACTTCCACCGGGTGATCGGGGTGGAGGCCCGGCGGCAGATCCTGGAGCGGACCGGGCGGCTGCCGGACGCGGTCGCGGCCTGTGTGGGCGGCGGCTCCAACGCGATCGGGCTGTTCCACGCCTTCCTGCCGGACGAGAGCGTGCGGATCGTCGGCTTCGAGCCCGCCGGGCACGGTGTGGCCACCGGGGAGCACGCGGCCACGCTGAGCCAGGGCGAGCCCGGGATCCTGCACGGCTCCCGGTCCTACGTCCTCCAGGACGAGGACGGCCAGATCACCGAGCCGTACTCGATCTCGGCCGGACTGGACTATCCCGGCGTCGGGCCGGAGCACGCGTATCTGAAGGACACCGGCCGCGCCGAGTACCGGGCGGTCACCGATGACGAGGCCATGCGGGCGCTGCGGCTGCTGTCGCAGACCGAGGGCATCATCCCGGCGATCGAGAGCGCCCACGCGCTGGCGGGCGCCCTGGACCTCGGCCGTGAGCTGGGCACCGACGGTCTGGTGCTGGTCAACCTCTCCGGGCGCGGCGACAAGGACATGGACACCGCGGCCCGGTACTTCGGGCTCTACGACCAGCGGGACGACCAGCAGGCCGACCGGCACGACGACCAGGGGGCGAAGTGATGGCCGGGAATCTGGAGCTGCTGGGATCGGTGCTGGCGAACGCCAAGGACGAGGGGCGCGCCGCGCTCGTCGGCTATCTGCCCGCCGGCTTCCCCACCGTCGACGGCGCCGTGGACGCGATGACCGCCATGATCGAGGGCGGCTGCGACATCGTCGAGGTCGGGCTGCCGCACAGCGACCCGGTGCTCGACGGACCGGTGATCCAGACCGCCGATGACATCGCGCTGCGCGGCGGGGTCAGGATCCGCGATGTGATCCGCACGGTGGGGGAGGTGCACGCCCGGACGGGTGCGCCGATCCTGTGCATGACGTACTGGAACCCCGTGGACCGGTACGGCGTCGAGCGGTTCGCCGCCGATCTCGCCGAGGCGGGCGGCGCGGGCTGCATCCTGCCCGATCTGCCGGTCGAGGAGTCGGAGATCTGGCGGAAGGCCGCCGAGCAGCACGGTCTGGCGACCGTGTTCGTGGTCGCGCCCAGCAGCCGGGACGAGCGGCTGGCGAAGATCACCGCGGCGGGCAGCGGTTTCGTCTACGCGGCGTCCCTGATGGGTGTCACCGGAACGAGGGAATCGGTGGGCCAGGAGGCCCGCGCGCTGGTGGAGCGCACCCGTGCGACCACCTCGCTGCCGGTGTGCGTGGGGCTCGGCGTCTCGGACGCCACGCAGGCGGCGGAGGTCGCGGCGTTCGCCGACGGGGTCATCGTGGGCTCGGCCTTCGTCAAGCGGCTGCTGGACACCGAGGGCGACCCCGAGGCCGGTCTGGCCGCGCTGCGCCGGCTCGCGGGTGAGCTGGCGGAGGGCGTCCGCGTCGCTCGTTAGAGGGAATAACGGGGCGGAGGAGCCCAGCGGCGCTCCTCCGCCTCGTTAGGCGAGGGCGTGAGTCAGAGAAACCGTGAGGGAAAGCGCGGCGCCCGTGAGCGCCTGCGGGAACAGCGTGAGCGGGAGCGGGCGCGGGCGAAGCGGAAGCGGACGCTGGGCGTCCTGGGGGCGGTGGTGGCCGTCTTCGCCGCCGCCGGGGCGGTGGGCATGTACGCGTCCACATCCGCTGACGACTCGGGCAAGTCGGGCGGCTCGGTGGTGCCGCCGCGCGGAGCGGTCGGCAAGGGACGCCTGGTGATCCCCTCGGGGAAGGCGGGGAAGCCGGAGAAACCGGGGAAGGCCGCCCCGGCGACCCTGACGGTGTACGAGGACTTCCGCTGTCCCGGCTGCAAGCAGTTCGAGGACGTCTTCCGCGCAACCGTCCACGAGCTGCAGGACGACGGCCGGCTGAGGGTCGAGTACCACCTGGTGACGATCATCGACGGGAACCTCGGCGGCACCGGTTCGCTCCGCGCGGCGAACGCGGCGGCCTGCGCCCAGGACCGGGGCGCCGGCGCGTTCCGGGCGTACCACGACGTGCTCTACCGCCATCAGGCCGAGGAGACGCGGGACGTCTACGCCGACAACGACCGGCTGATCAAGCTGGCGGACACGGTCCCCGGGCTGGTCACCCCCGCCTTCCGGAAGTGCGTCGAGGACGGCCGGCACGACGGCTGGGTGCGCAAGTCCAACGACGTGTTCGCCCACTCCGGCTACGCCGCCACGCCGACGGTGCTGCTGGACGGGAAATCGGTGTACGGCGATCCCGACAAGCCGCTGAGCCCCAACAAGCTCAAGCGCATGGTCCTCGCGGCGGCCCGCGACTGATCCTCGTTACGCAGCCGTTGCCGGGTGGGGTGCCGCATCTCCCGCCCGGCACGGTAGCGTCGGTCCTGTCATGGACCTCCTCGCTTACATTCCCAGCCCGTCGTCCGGCGTGATCTATCTCGGTCCGGTCCCGCTGCGCGGCTATGCGTTCTGCATCATCATCGGCGTCTTCGTCGCGGTCTGGCTCGGCGGGCGGCGCTGGGTCGCCCGGGGCGGCCGGGTCGGCACCGTCGCCGACATCGCCGTCTGGGCGGTGCCCTTCGGCCTGGTCGGAGGGCGCCTCTACCACGTCATCACCGATTACGAGCTGTACTTCACCGACGGCCGTGACTGGGTGGACGCGTTCAAGATCTGGCAGGGCGGCCTCGGGATCTGGGGTGCCGTGGCGCTGGGCGCGCTGGGCGCCTGGATCGGCTGCCGCCGCCGGGGGATCCCGCTCCCGGCGTACGCGGACGCCATCGCACCCGGGATCGCCTTCGCCCAGGCCATCGGGCGCTGGGGCAACTGGTTCAACCAGGAGCTGTACGGCAAGGCGACCACGGTGCCGTGGGCGCTGAAGATCGACGGTGACGCCGACGCGGGCCGGGTGGCCGGCACGTACCACCCGACCTTCCTGTACGAGTCGCTGTGGTGCGTGGGCGTGGCCCTGCTGGTGATCTGGGCGGACCGCCGCTTCAGGCTCGGGCACGGCCGGGCGTTCGCCCTCTATGTCGCGGCGTACACCGTGGGGCGTTTCTGGATCGAGTACCTCCGGGTGGACGACGCCCACCACGTACTGGGGCTGCGGCTCAACGACTGGACGTCCATCGTGGTCTTCCTGGGCGCGGTGGCCTATCTGGTGATCTCCGCGAAGAAGGTCCCCGGCCGGGAGGAGGTCGTGGAGCCCGCCGCGGCCGAGGACGGCCCGGCCGGCCCGGCCCCGGTCACCGGTGCGAGCGGCGAGGCCCCGGCCGAGAGCGACGCCGCGGGCACGACCGGCGCGGACAAGGGCGGTGCCAACGAGACCGGCGCGGACGAGGCCGGTGCCGACAAGACCGGTGCCGACAAGACCGGTGCCGGGAAGGCCGGTGCGGTGGCCGCCGAGGCGGAGCCCTCCAAGAAACCCTGATCCGTACCAGCGTGTGCCCAGCGGGCCGCCGAACCCCTCCAGGTTCGGCGGCCTCTTTACGTTTTCGCAGGTCAGCGAGGTAAGTTCGGCCTTCCTTGCTGGCGGAGCAGGGGAATTCGTGCGTACCTTCGAACCGTTGGGGTGAGGGCCACATCGCCACACCCTTCTCGAAGGGAGCACATCTGCATATGTCCGTCATCGACAGCGCCGAGTCCCCGCACATCGCCCACCGCGACAACCACACCCACCGTGACGTGAACGGCGGGTGGCTGCGCCCGGCCGTCTTCGGGGCCATGGACGGCCTGGTCTCCAACCTCGCGCTGATCACCGGTGTGGCCGGTGGTGCCGTGGACCGGCACACCATCGTGATCACCGGTCTGGCGGGTCTGGCGGCCGGTGCCTTCTCGATGGCCGCCGGTGAGTACACCTCCGTGGCCTCCCAGCGCGATCTGGTCCAGGCCGAGCTGGAGGTGGAGCGGAGCGAGCTGCGCAAGCACCCCATCGACGAGCTGGAGGAGCTGGCGGCGCTCTACGAGTCGCGCGGGGTGGAGCCGGAGCTGGCCCGGCAGGTGGCCGAGCAGCTGTCCCGCGACCCCGAGCAGGCGCTGGAGATACACGCCCGCGAGGAGCTGGGCGTGGACCCGGACGACCTTCCGTCGCCGCGGGTCGCGGCGGTGTCCTCGTTCGGCTCCTTCGCGCTGGGGGCGCTGCTGCCGGTGCTGCCGTATCTGCTGGGTGCCACGGCGCTGTGGCCGGCCCTGGTGCTGGCGCTGATCGGGCTGTTCGGATGCGGTGCGGTGGTGGCGCGGGTGACGGCCCGTTCCTGGTGGTACAGCGGGCTGCGGCAGCTGGCGCTGGGCGGTGCGGCGGCGGGTGTGACCTACGCCCTGGGCACGCTCTTCGGAACGGCCGTAGGATGACATACCATACGGCGAGCCGCATAATTACGCCGTTACTTGACGGTTTCGATCCGTTTACCGGTGGGCATAAGCCCGAAGCGCTTGGGCAGTGTCGCCCGATCCGCGCCGTGGCGACATCGGTCGCTCAGCCCCTTATTGCCTGTATCGCCTGACGTCACCCTGTCGCCGGGGTGTCCGCATGATGGAATGGAATTTCCGGTTCCCGAGAAGCCGCCCATCATGTAACCTGCACGAAATTCTCGCGGAGGGCCAACGTCGTCCCTCGGCACACGCACAAATGCCATGACGACGACGGGAGAGCCGATGCGTTCCGCATCCCACCCCGCCCGCCAGGGGATGTACGACCCACGCAATGAGCACGACGCCTGTGGCGTCGGCTTCGTGGCGACCCTCACCGGTGAGGCCAGCCATGAGCTCGTGGAGCAGGCTCTCACCGTGCTGAGGAACCTCGAGCACCGCGGCGCCACCGGCTCGGAGCCCGACTCCGGCGATGGCGCGGGCATCCTCGTCCAGGTTCCGGACGCCTTCCTGCGGGCCGGCGTCACCGGCTTCGAACTGCCCGAGGCCGGCGGCTACGCCGTGGGCATCGCGTTCCTCCCCGAGGGGGAGGCCGAGGGCGCGGCCGGCGCGGAGCACATCGAGCGGCTCGCCGCCGAGGAGGGGCTGACCGTCCTCGGCTGGCGCGACGTGCCCGTCGCCCCCGAACTGCTGGGCAACGGCGCCCGCGCCACCATGCCCGTCTTCCGCCAGCTCTTCGTCGCCGACGGCACCAGCACCGGCCTGGCCCTGGACCGCAAGGCGTTCATGCTGCGCAAGCGCGCCGAGCGCGAGGCGGGGGTCTACTTCCCCTCGCTGTCCTCCCGCACCCTGGTCTACAAGGGCATGCTGACCACCGGGCAGCTGGAGCCGTTCTTCCCGGACCTCTCCGACCGCCGCTTCGCCACGGCCATCGCGCTGGTCCACTCCCGGTTCTCCACCAACACCTTCCCGAGCTGGCCGCTGGCCCACCCTTACCGCTTCGTCGCCCACAACGGTGAGATCAACACCGTCCAGGGCAACCGCAACTGGATGCGCGCCCGGGAGTCCCAGCTGGTCAGCGACCTGTTCGGGGACAAGGGGCTGGAGCGCGTCTTCCCCATCTGCACCCCGGACGCCTCCGACTCGGCGACCTTCGACGAGGTCCTGGAGCTGCTCCACCTCGGTGGCCGCTCGCTGCCGCACTCGGTGCTGATGATGGTCCCCGAGGCGTGGGAGAACCACCCCACCATGGACCCGGCCCGGCGCGCCTTCTACCAGTACCACTCCACGATGATGGAGCCCTGGGACGGCCCGGCCTGCGTCACCTTCACCGACGGCACCCAGGTCGGCGCCGTGCTGGACCGCAACGGTCTGCGGCCGGGACGGTACTGGGTCACCGACGACGGTCTGGTGGTGCTCTCCTCCGAGGTCGGCGTCCTGGACATCGACCCGTCCAAGGTGGTCCGCAAGGGCCGGCTGCAGCCGGGCCGGATGTTCCTGGTCGACACCGCCGAGCACCGCATCATCGAGGACGACGAGATCAAGGCCCAGCTGGCCGCCGAGCAGCCGTACGGCGAGTGGCTCGAGGCCGGTCTCATCGGCCTGGCCGACCTCCCCGAGCGTGAGCACATCGTGCACACCCACGCCTCGGTCACCCGCCGTCAGCAGACCTTCGGCTACACCGAGGAGGAGCTGCGGGTCCTGCTCGCGCCGATGGCCAAGACCGGCGCCGAGCCGATCGGCTCGATGGGCACCGACTCGCCGATCGCCGCCCTCTCCGAGCGGCCGCGGCTGCTGTTCGACTACTTCACCCAGCTGTTCGCGCAGGTCACCAACCCGCCGCTGGACGCCATCCGCGAGGAGCTGGTCACCTCGCTGATCTCCTCGCTGGGCCCGCAGGGCAATCTGCTGGAGCCGACCGCGGCCTCCTGCCGCAGCGTGACCCTGCCCTTCCCGGTGATCGACAACGATGAGCTGGCCAAGCTCATCCACATCAACGCCGACGGCGACATGTCCGGCCTGAAGGCGGCGAACCTCTCGGGCCTCTACCGGGTCGGCGGCGGCGGTCAGGCGCTCGCCGCCCGGCTGGACGAGATCTGCGCCGAGGCCGACCGCGCCATCGAGGACGGCGCCCGGCTGATCGTGCTCTCCGACCGCCACTCGGACGCCGAGCACGCCCCGATCCCCTCGCTGCTGCTCACCTCCGCCGTCCACCACCACCTCATCCGCACCAAGCAGCGCACCCAGGTGGGGCTGCTGGTCGAGGCCGGCGACGTGCGCGAGGTGCACCACGTCGCGCTGCTGATCGGCTACGGCGCCGCGGCCGTCAACCCCTACCTGGCCATGGAGTCGGTCGAGGACCTGGTCCGGGCGGGCACGTTCCTCCCCGGCATGGAGGCCGACACCGCGATCAAGAACCTCATCAAGGCGCTCGGCAAGGGCGTCCTGAAGGTCATGTCCAAGATGGGCATCTCGACCGTGGCCTCCTACCGGGGCGCGCAGGTCTTCGAGGCCGTCGGCCTGGACCAGTCCTTCGTGGACACCTACTTCCACGGCACCACCACCAAGATCGGCGGTGCGGGCCTGGACGTCATCGCCAAGGAGGTCGCCGCCCGCCACGCCAAGGCGTACCCCGCCTCCGGCGTCCCCTCCGCCCACCGGGCGCTGGAGATCGGCGGCGAGTACCAGTGGCGCCGTGAGGGCGAGCCGCACCTCTTCGACCCCGAGACGGTCTTCCGGCTCCAGCACTCCACCCGGTCGCGCCGCTACGACATCTTCAAGAAGTACACCGAGCGGGTGAACGAGCAGTCCGAGCGGCTGATGACGCTGCGCGGTCTGTTCTCCTTCAAGGGCGAGCGCCCCTCGATCCCGATCGACGAGGTCGAGCCGGTCAGCGAGATCGTCAAGCGGTTCTCCACCGGCGCCATGAGCTACGGCTCCATCTCCCAGGAGGCGCACGAGACCCTCGCCATCGCCATGAACCGGCTGGGCGCCAAGTCCAACACCGGTGAGGGCGGCGAGGACTCCGAGCGGCTGCACGACCCCGCCCGGCGCTCGTCGATCAAGCAGGTGGCCTCCGGCCGCTTCGGCGTGACCAGCGAGTACCTGGTCAACTCCGACGACATCCAGATCAAGATGGCCCAGGGCGCCAAGCCCGGCGAGGGCGGTCAGCTGCCCGGCCACAAGGTCTACCCGTGGGTCGCCAAGACCCGGCACTCCACCCCGGGCGTCGGCCTGATCTCCCCGCCGCCGCACCATGACATCTACTCGATCGAGGATCTCGCCCAGCTGATCCACGACCTGAAGAACGCCAACCCGCAGGCGCGCATCCACGTCAAGCTGGTCTCCGAGGTCGGCGTCGGCACGGTGGCCGCGGGCGTCTCCAAGGCGCACGCAGACGTGGTGCTGATCTCCGGCCACGACGGCGGCACCGGCGCCTCGCCGCTCACCTCGCTCAAGCACGCGGGCGGCCCCTGGGAGCTGGGCCTGGCCGAGACCCAGCAGACGCTGCTGCTCAACGGGTTGCGCGACCGCATCGTGGTGCAGACCGACGGCCAGCTGAAGACCGGCCGCGACGTGGTGATCGCCGCGCTGCTCGGGGCCGAGGAGTTCGGCTTCGCCACCGCGCCGCTGGTGGTCTCCGGCTGTGTGATGATGCGCGTCTGCCACCTGGACACCTGCCCGGTCGGCATCGCCACCCAGAACCCGGTGCTGCGCGAGCGCTACAGCGGCAAGGCCGAGTTCGTGGTGAACTTCTTCGAGTTCATCGCCGAAGAGGTCCGCGAGCTCCTCGCCGAGCTGGGCTTCCGCACCCTGGACGAGGCCATCGGCCACGCCGAGCTGCTGGACACCACCCGCGCCGTTCAGCACTGGAAGGCCCGCGGCCTGGACCTCGCCCCGCTGCTGTACGTGCCCGAGCTGCCCGAGGGCGCCGTCCGCCACCAGGTGGTCGAGCAGGACCACGGCCTGGCCAAGGCGCTCGACAACCAGCTGATCAAGCTGGCGGCCGACGCGCTGAACGCCGACAGCGCCGAGGCCGCCCAGCCGGTCCGCGCCCAGGTGCCGATCCGGAACATCAACCGGACCGTCGGCACCATGCTGGGCCACGAGGTGACCCGGAAGTTCGGTGGCGCCGGCCTGCCCGACGACACGATCGACATCACCTTCACCGGCTCGGCCGGCCAGTCCTTCGGCGCCTTCGTGCCCCGCGGTGTCACACTGCGGCTCGAGGGCGACGCCAACGACTACGTGGGCAAGGGCCTCTCCGGCGGCCGGATCGTCGTCCGCCCGGACCGCGGCGCGGACCACCTCGCCGAGTACTCGACCATCGCGGGCAACACCCTCGCGTACGGCGCGACCAGCGGGGAGATGTACCTGCGCGGCCGGGTCGGCGAGCGGTTCTGCGTGCGCAACTCCGGTGCCACGGTCGTCTCCGAGGGCGTGGGCGACCACGGCTGCGAGTACATGACCGGCGGCCACGCCGTCGTCCTCGGGCCCACCGGCCGCAACTTCGCGGCGGGCATGTCCGGCGGTATCGCGTACGTGATCGACCTCGACCGGGACAACGTCAACGGCGACCTCCGGGACGCCGTCGGTGAGCTGGACGACACCGACCAGCGGTGGCTGCACGACGCGGTGCGCCGCCACCACGAGGAGACCGGCTCCACCGTCGCGGGTGCGCTGCTCGACGACTGGGAGACCGCCGTCGCCCGCTTCAGCAAGATCATCCCCGCTACGTACCAGGCCGTGCTCGCCGCCAAGGACGCCGCCGAGCGTGCCGGGCTCTCCGAGTCCGAGACCCACGAGAAGATGATGGAGGCGGCGATCAATGGCTGACCCCAAGGGCTTCCTGACCACTGACCGCGAGGTCGCCAAGACCCGCCCCGTCACGGAGCGCGTCAAGGACTGGAACGAGGTCTACGTCCCCGGTTCGCTGCTGCCGATCATCAGCAAGCAGGCCGGACGGTGCATGGACTGCGGCATCCCGTTCTGTCACAACGGCTGTCCGCTGGGGAACCTGATCCCCGAGTGGAACGACTACGCCTACCGGGGCGACTGGCGCGAGGCCAGCGAGCGGCTGCACGCCACCAACAACTTCCCGGAGTTCACCGGGCGGCTGTGCCCGGCCCCGTGCGAGTCGGCCTGCGTGCTCGGCATCAACCAGCCGCCGGTGACCATCAAGAACGTCGAGGTCACCATCATCGACAAGGCGTGGGACGCGGGCGACGTCACCCCGCAGCCGCCCGAGCGGCTCAGCGGCAAGACCGTCGCCGTGATCGGCTCCGGACCGGCCGGACTGGCCGCCGCCCAGCAGCTCACCCGCGCCGGCCACACGGTCGCCGTCTACGAGCGCGCCGACCGCATCGGCGGGCTGCTGCGCTACGGCATCCCCGAGTTCAAGATGGAGAAGCGGCACATCAACCGCCGCATCGAGCAGATGCGCGCGGAGGGCACCAAGTTCCGCACCGAGACGGAGATCGGCCGCGACATCGACGCGGCCAAGCTCCGCAAGCGGTACGACGCCGTGGTCATCGCGGCCGGTGCCACCACCTCGCGCGACCTGCCGGTCCCGGGCCGGGAGCTGAACGGCATCCACTTCGCGATGGAGTACCTGCCGCTCGCCAACAAGGTGCAGGAGGGCGACCTCACCACGTCCCCGATCAGCGCCGCGGGCAAGCACGTCGTGGTCATCGGCGGCGGTGACACCGGCGCGGACTGCGTCGGCACCGCCCACCGGCAGGGTGCCGCCTCCGTCACCCAGCTGGAGATCATGCCCAAGCCCGGCGAGGAGCGGACCGCGGGCCAGCCCTGGCCGACCTTCCCGATGCTCTACAAGGTCACCTCGGCGCACGAGGAGGGCGGTGAGCGGCTCTACTCCGTCTCCACCACCCACTTCGAGGGCGACGAGGACGGCAACGTCCAGTGGCTGCACCTGATCGAGGTGGAGTTCAAGGACGGCAAGCTGGAGCAGAAGCCGGGCACCGAGCGGAAGATCCCGGCCCAGCTGGTCACCCTGGCCATGGGCTTCACCGGCACCGACCAGAAGAACGGCCTGGTCGAGCAGTTCGGCCTGGAGCTGGACGAGCGCGGCAACATCGCCCGCGACGCCGACTTCGCCACCAATGTGCCGGGTGTCTTCGTGGCCGGTGACGCGGGCCGTGGCCAGTCGCTGATCGTCTGGGCCATCGCCGAGGGCCGCTCCGCGGCGCGTGGGGTGGACCGCTACCTGGCCGGGACCAGCGAGCTGCCGGCCCCGATCCGCCCCACCGACCGGGCCCTGACGGTCTGACGCTCCCCGATCCTCCGGGTTCTCCGGATTTCCCGGGGTCCCTGGGGCCCGGATTCCCGGGATTCGCGGGATCCCCGGATTCGCGGGATCCCCGGATTTCCGCCCGTACAACGGCGTACGGACCGGCCGCGCGGCGCCTTCCCCCCATCCCGACCGGGGGGCGGGCGCCGCGTGGCGTTTCCGCGTCCGCGCGTCATGCCGACGGCCGGGCGGATCGTCACGGTGAACGACCTGCCCGGCCAGCCGCTGGACGGCACCCCGCGGGAGCGCATGAACGGGAGATGCTCGCGGAGTACTTCCACCGATGCGCCGTCAGGGACGTCACCGGGATGCGGATCGTGCTCTACGGGCGCGCGGGGCGGTGCTGAGCGGTCGGACCTGTAGCGGTCAGGTGGTCAGGGCGCGTAGCGGGCAGGACCTGTAGCGGTCTGGACGCGCCGCTTCAGGATCCGCAGCGGTCGGACCTGTAGCGGTCAGGACCCGCTTTCCGCCAGCCGGGCCGGGAAACCGCCGGTGGCGACCGGGCCCCAGCGCTCGGGGGTGACGCGGATCAGCGACTTGCCCTGCTTGCGCATGGCCTCCCGGTACTCGTCCCAGTCGGGGTGCTCGCCCGCGATGTTGCGGTAGTACTCGACCAGCGGCTCCACGGACTCCGGGGGATCGATCACCTCGGCGGTGCCGTCGATCTGCACCCAGGGGCCGTTCCACTCGTCGGATAGCACGACCAGGCTCACGGCCGGGTCGCGCTTGGCGTTGCGCACCTTGGCGCGCTCGGGGTAGGTGGACACGACGATACGGCCGGAGTCGTCGACCCCGCAGGTCAGCGGGGACGCCTGGGGCGAACCATCGGACCGGCGGGTGATCAGCAGCGCACGGTGGCGCGGACGTACGAACTCCAGCAGCTCATCGAGGCCGACACGGGTGTTGGTGGCGATGGAAGGGCTCATGCAGGTGAGCGTACGACGTCGAGCGCGCTCCAAGGCCGTACGACGAACGACGATCCGGCCCCGCGTCAGGTGTCGCACTCCAGCACCGTACGGCACAGTCCGCAGCGGGCCCGCAGCCGGCCGCGGACCGGGACCCGGATGCGCTGACGGCAGGTCGGGCAGGGGAAGGAGACGCTCAGCGGAGGGCCGTCGTCGAAGGCGTAGTCACCTCCGGTGGCCGGGGAGGGGTGGTCGGACCGGGCCGACCGGCGATCCTTGGCGTAGCGGCGGCGGCCGGTCCAGCCGGCGGCGGCCAGCGGCGGATGGCTCTGGTCGCGGCGGGCCAGCTCCAGCCCCCTGGTGTATGCCTCGTACGCCTGGGGCGAGGTGAACCAGGGGGAGGGGTCCTCGTCGAACAGCAGCGCCCGCTTGGCCAGCACGTAGCCGAACTCCTCCGGTGTCAGATAGCCCAGTTTCTGGCTGGTGAGCGAGTCCTGACGATAGGCGTCGAGGAGCAGCCAGCCCGTGCCGAGATAGGCGGCGGTGGTGTCGGTGAGGATCTCGTTGTCCCGGGTGCCGGGGAACGACAGGCCGAGGCGGTGCAGATACACGTGCGTGACCTCGTGGGCGAGGGCCGCGCCGATGTCCCGGCGGTGCGTCTTGAAGCGGGAGTTGAGCTCGATGAAGTACTCCGGGCCCGCCGCGAGCTCCACGTTCCCCGCGTGCCGCATCTCCCGGAAGCTCACGATCATCCGGGCGTCGGGCAGCCGCAGATGTTGCACCATCACCCGGGCGACCCGCTGAACGCCCAGATAGAGGTCGTCCTGATCGGAGAAGGCCACATCGCCGGGGAGCACGCTGAGCCCGAAGGTGTCCACGGTGTCGCGGGACAGCCGGCGGTACAGCGCGGTGATCGCGGCCCGGACGGTGTCCAGGTGGGGATATCCGTGCTCGATGTCGCTGCCCGGTGCCGCCACGCCGTCACCCCGTGCCGTCGTCCGCCGTTCGTCCGCCGTGCGCCCTGACCGCGTCCGCCGCGCGCCCTGTCCGGCTTCCAGCTTACGGTCGTTCGCCGCGGCGGTGGGGAGGCCGCGCGGACCGGATGTGGTGGGGCGGGGGCGCGGCGGGTCGGAGGCGGTAGGAGGTCGCGCGGGCCGGAGGCGGTGGGCAGGTCGCGCGGGCCGGACGTGGTGGTGAGGGCGCGCGGGACGGCAGCTGGAGAGGGCGCGCGGAACGGTAGCTGGGCAGGTCGCGCTGGCTGGAAACCGACCCTTGTCACCCCCATCTCCCGCTCCACATAATCACAGGGCGTTTTACCGGCTCATCCACGGGATTCCGGAGAGATTTCCGGAGTGTGAGTTGGCATGAGCCTGACATCGCCAACCCCCCACGAAAGGACAGTCCGTTGCGGAACCCCCTGAAGCACCTCAAGAGAGCCTCCGCCCTCGGCGCGGTCGCCCTCGCCGCCTTCAGCCTCACCCCCGGCACCGCCAGCGCCGCCACCACCGGTCCCGAGCCCAGCCCCTCGGTCGTCGGCGGCACCCGCGCCGCCCAGGGCGAATTCCCCTTCATGGTCCGGCTGTCCATGGGCTGTGGAGGCGCTCTCTACACGCAGGACATCGTGCTCACCGCCGCCCACTGCGTGGACGGCAGCGGCCGCGACAACTCCATCACCGCCACCGCGGGCGTCGTCGACCTCCAGAGCTCGAGCGCCATCAAGGTCAAGTCCACCGAGGTCCTCCAGGCCCCCGGCTACAACGGCACCGGCAAGGACTGGGCGCTCATCAAGCTCGCCAAGCCGATCAACCAGCCCACCCTGAAGATCGCCGAGAACACGAACTACAACAAGGGCAACTTCACCGTCGCCGGCTGGGGCGCCGCCGTCGAGGGCGGCGGCCAGCAGCGCTATCTGCTCAAGGCCACCGTGCCGTTCGTCGACGACGCCACCTGCAAGGCCGCGTACAGCGAACTCGTCACCGGCGAGGAGATCTGCGCCGGGAACGTCGAAAAGGGCGGCGTGGACACCTGCCAGGGCGACTCCGGTGGCCCGATGTTCCGCAAGGACGACAGCGGCCAGTGGATCCAGGTCGGCATCGTCAGCTGGGGCGATGGCTGCGCACGGCCCGGCAAGCCCGGCGTCTACACCGAGGTGAGCACCTTCGCCAAGGACATCAAGGCGGGCGCGGCGCAGCTCGGCGGCTGACCCCGGCACAGCCCCGCCTCCGCCGGGAGCCGGTCGGGGCCCGGTCGTCCGACTGGCTCTGTCCGGCTCCGACCGGCTCCGGTCGTCCGTCCGGCTCCGACCGGCTCCGTCCGGCCCCGTCCGGCCCCGTCCGGCCCCGTCCGGCCCCGTCCGGCCCCGGTCGTACGTCGGGCCCCGACCGATCCGGCCCTGTCCGGCCCCGACGGGCCCCGTCCGGCCGTGACTGGCCCCGCCCGGTCCGGCCCCGCCCGGCTCCGTCTGGCTCCGTCCGGCCCCGTTCGGCTCCGACCGGCCCCGACGGCTCCCGTCCGTTCGCTCCAGCCCGCTCCGCCCGTCGTCTCAGCTCTGCCCGTAGCAGATGCAGAACGGGTGCCCGGCCGGATCGCCGAAGACCAGGAACCCCGAACGCTCCCCCTCGCTGTCGTGCAGAAACGTCGCCCCGGAGCGGATCAGTTCCTGCCGCGCCCGCTCCGCGTCCGCACGCGTGTCCACGTCGAAGTCGAGATGGATCTGCTGCGGATGGGCCGGGTCCGGCCAGCGCGGCGGCTGATGGTCCGGCGCCAGTTGGAAGGCCAGCTGTCGGCCGTCCTCGGCCGTCAGCGTCGCCCACTTGGGATCCCCGTCGTCCACCCGCCAGCCCAGAATCCGCCCGTAGAAGGCGGCCAGCGCGGCGGGGTCCGGACAGTCGATGACAGTGCACTGAAGCGTCGCGATCATGCCGGGGACCTTATAGGCCCCCGCTGACAGCCGGGCCCTGGTCCGCCGCGGCTCTGGTGTGTGGCGGGATCTGGTCTGCGGTGGGCTCTGGTCGCGGTGGCTCCGGCCTGCGTAGCTCCGCGGCTGCGGCGGGCTCTGGTCTGCGGTGGCTTCGGGGCTACGGCGCCCCCTGGCCGCGTCGGGTCCCGGTTAGCGGCGTCCCCGGGGGCTCCGGTCTGCGGTGGGCTCTGGTCGCGGCGGCTCCGAGCTGCGGGGCTCCGGGCTGCGTAGCTCCGGGGCTGTGGCGGGCGTTGGTCTGCGGTGGCTTCGGGGCTATGGCGACCTCAGACTGTGGCGGGTCCGGTCCGTGGGGTTCGCGGTCCGTGGGGTCCCCGGGTTGTGTCGGGGATCCGTCGGTGGCGTCCCCGGTCCGTGGCGTCCCCGATTTGCGGCGGGCCCCTCGCGGGCCCGGCCGCTGCGCCCCACGCGGGCCCGTGCGAGGCTGGCCGCGGAGCCATCGCGGAGCCCACGCAAAGCCATCGCGCCGCCCCACGCAAAGCCATCGCGCCGCCCCACGCAAAGCCATCGCGGCCCCCAAGGCGGACCGGCCGTGGGAAAGCCGGCCGGGAGTGGAACCTCCTCCCGCCCGAACCGCTCCTTCACAGTGAAGGCGCCGCACCGCGAGCGGCCCTCCGCACAGACCGCCCCGCCCCCGTCCGGCTCCCCGAAGCCGGTTCCGAACCCCCCACAGGGGTCGGGGCGGTCCGCATCCTGGAGCCCGGGACCGACCCGGCCCACGGAAAAGTAGGCTCGGGAGACATGACGCACAGCACGAGCGACCGCACCGCCGATCAGCCGGTGACGCCGGGGGAGTCCGAGGGAATCGACCCCACCGTGCTCGACGAGCTGACCCGGTTGCGCGACAGCATCGACAACATCGACGCGGCCGTGGTCCACATGCTCGCCGAGCGCTTCAAATGCACCCAGCAGGTCGGCCACCTCAAGGCCGCCCACCGGCTCCCCCCGGCCGACCCGGCCCGTGAGGCGCGGCAGATCACCCGGCTGCGCCAGCTCGCCGAGAGCGCCAAGCTGGACCCCGGCTTCGCCGAGAAGCTGCTCAACTTCATCATCGCCGAGGTCATCCGGCACCACGAGACCATCGCCCGCTCCGACACCGGCTCCCAGGGCGCACTCCGGTAGTGCGTCCGAACGGTTGTCCGCGCCGGGCAACCACTTCCCACCCGTGTGCGGCCCGCCGCACGTAGGGCAGCATGTCTCCATGTCCGTACTGACGCGCGAGGAAGCGCAGATCCGAGCCCGCCTCATCGAGGTCCACCGCTACACCATCGACCTCGACCTCACCCGCGGGGAGGAGCTCTTCGGCTCCACCACGACCATTCGCTTCAGGGCGCGCGAGGCGGGCGCGGACACCTTCGTCGAGCTACAGCCGGCCGCCCTCCACCGCGCCGTGCTCGACGGCCGCGAGCTGGACCTCACCGGCGCCGCCGGGGCGCTCGCCGACGGACGGCTTCCGCTCACCGCCCTCACCGAGGGCGAGCACGAGCTGCGGGTCGAGGCGGACATGCGCTACTCCCACACCGGTGAGGGCATGCACCGCTTCACCGACCCCGCCGACGGCGAGACCTACCTCTACACCATGTGCTGCATGTCCGACGCGAACGACGTCTTCGCCGCGTTCGACCAGCCCGACCTCAAGGCCGTCTTCGACGTCCGCGTCACCGCCCCGCCCCAGTGGACCGTCCTCGGCAACGGCATCGCCACCCGCGTCGGCGCCCCGGAGGAGGGCCGCTGGCAGCTCGCGCCCACCCCGCCCATCAGCACCTATCTGATGGCGCTGGCCGCCGGCCCGTACCACTCGGTGCGCACCGAGCACGCCGGACTGCCCTTCGGGCTGCACGTCCGCCGCTCCCTCGCCCCCTACCTGGAAGCCGACGCCGAAGAGCTCTTCGACATCACCCGGCGCTGCTTCGACCGCTACCACGAGATCTTCCAGGAGCCCTACCCCTTCGACTCCTACGACCAGGCGTTCGTCCCCGAATTCAACTCCGGCGCGATGGAGAACCCGGGCCTGGTCACCTTCCGCGACGAATTCGTCTTCCGCTCCGCCGTCACCGACGCCGAGCGCCAGACCCGCGCCATGGTCATCGCCCATGAGATGGCCCATATGTGGTTCGGCGACCTCGTCACCATGAAGTGGTGGGACGACATCTGGCTGAACGAGTCCTTCGCCGAGTACATGGGCTACCAGATCCTCACCGAGACCACCCGCTACACCGACACCTGGGCCGACTTCGGCGTCCGCCGCAAGAACTGGGGCTACGACGCCGACCAGCGCCCCTCCACCCACCCGGTCGCCCCCGCCCCCGAGCTGGTCCCCGACACCGCCGCCGCCCGCCTCAACTTCGACGGCATCTCCTACGCCAAGGGCGCCTCCGCGCTGCGCCAGCTCGTCACCTGGCTCGGCGAGAAGACCTTCCTCGACGGCATCAACGACCACTTCGCCCGGCACCGGTTCGGCAACGCCACCCTCGCCGACTTCATCGACTCCCTCGCCCGCTCCTCCGGCCGCGACGTCCACGCCTGGGCCGACCGCTGGCTGCGCACCACCGGCGTCGACACCCTCACCCCCGCCATCACCGCCAACGGCGACCGGTGGAGCGTCGAGATCCGCCACCAGGGCGGCGGCACGGACGGGGCCGGCCAGGACGGGGCCGGTTCCGATGGGGGGCCCACCAGCCGTCCGCACCGCATCGCCATCGGCCTGTACGACCACGCCCCCGCCGCCCCGCACCAGCTGGTGCTGCGCCGGCGCGTGGAGGCCGAACTCGACGGCGTCGAGCCCGGCCTCACCCTCTCCTTCACCGGGCCCCGGCCCGATCTGCTGCTCCTCAACGACGGCGACTTCACCTACGCCAAGATCCGGCTCGACCCCGGCTCCTGGAAGGCCGTCGTCCGCGCCCTGTCCGGCCTCCCCGACGCCGTCAGCCGCGCCGTGGTCTGGAACACCGCCCGCGACATGGTGCGCGACGGCGACCTCCCGCCCGCCGACTACCTCGAGGCGGCCCGCGCCCATCTGCCGCACGAGACCGACATAGCGATCGTCCAGGGCGTCCTCGCCTTCGCCCGCACCCAGATCGCCGACCGCTACCTCCCCGCGGACCAGCGCCCCGCCGCCCTGGCCACCATCAGCGCCACCTGCCGCGATCTGCTGCGCCGCACCGAGGACGGCTCCGGGCCCGGACTGCGGCTCGCCGCCGTGCGCACGTTCATCGGCAGCGCCACCGCCCCCGCCGAGCTCAGCGACTGGCTCGACGGCGACACCGTCCCCGGCGGCCCCGTCCTCGACCCCGAGCTGCGCTGGCAGATCCTCGGCCGGCTCGCCGTCCTCGGCGCCGTCGGCCCCGCCGACATCGACGCCGAACTCGCCCGCGACTCCAGCGCCACCGGCCAGGAGGGCGCCGCGCGCTGCCGGGCGGCCCTGCCCGACGCCGCCGCCAAGGAGGCCGCCTGGCAGGCCCTCTTCGGCGCCGCCGAGGACGGCCGGGGCGCGGGCACCGAGCCGGGAGAGCTGTCCAACTACCTGGTCACCGCCACCGTCACCGGCTTCTGGCAGCCCGAACACCACGACGTCCTCGCCGACTACGTGCCGCGCTACTTCCCGGCCGCCACCGCGCTGGGCGCCCGCCGTGGCCCGGCCATCGCCGACACCGTCGCCCGCTTCGGCTTCCCGAGCACCGTGGACGCCGAAACGCTGCGGCTGGGCGAGGAGTGCCTCGCGGACCCCGACGCCCTCCCCGCCCTGCGCCGCCGGCTCGCCGACCAGATCGACGACCTGCGGCGCGCGCTGCGGGTGCGGGAGAAGCGGGAGGCATGAGCCGCCGGGGCCGGGGATGCGCGCCGGGGCCTGGGCCGGGGAGGCCGCGGCGGCCCCGACGCGGCCGGGGGCGGCTCCGGCGCCCCGGCCCTTGAGACGGCGGCTTCGGCGCCCCGGCCCCCCGGCGGCAGCGGCGCCCCGGCCCTCCGGCGGTCCGGCGGCCCGGCCCCTGAGACAGCGGTTCCGGTGCCCCGGCCCCCCGGCGGTTTCGGCGGCCCGCCCCTGAGACGGCGGCTCCGGCGGCCCGGTCCCTGAGGCGGCGGCTTCGGCGGCCCCCGGTCGTGCGATCGATCCGTACGGCCGGGCCTTACCACGTACGGGTGCACTTC
>NZ_BBOX01000119.1 GCF_001553455.1 Streptomyces hygroscopicus subsp. hygroscopicus | reverse complement strand
CCGACCCGGACCGGGCCCTGGGAGCGCGAAGTAATTTGGGCACCCCTGACCGCCGCCCGACCGCTCCCCCCGCCCGACTCCCAGACACCCCCTAGGGGCACTCCCATGCCCGTGCCCGCATCCGGAACCGCCCGCCTCCTCGCCGGGGGCCACGGCGGACCGGGCGCGCTCCGCCCGATGGTCGACACCGTCCTCGACGCCCTCGCCCACGGCGCCGCCGACCGCGGCGGCCCCCTCCCGGCCGGGGGACCCGCCGCGGTGGCCCGGCGGATACACGGCGCGGCCCGGCCGCTCATCCCCGACGAGGGAGAGGGGCCCCACCACGCGCTGCGCACCCTCGTCCGCGCCCTCGCCCACGGCGCCGCCGACCCCGCCGACCCCCGCTGCACCGCGCATCTGCACTGCCCGCCGCTCGCCGTCGCCACCGCCGCCGACCTCGCCGTCTCCGCGCTCAACCCCTCCCTGGACTCCTGGGACCAGGCCCCCGCCGCCTGCGAACTGGAGGCGCTCACCTGCCGTGCCCTGGCCGAACTCGTCCACCCCCACGGCCCCGCCCCCGACGCCCTCGTCACCACCGGCGGCACCGAATCCAACCAACTCGCCCTGCTCCTCGCCCGCGAGGCCGCGGCCGGAAGACCCCTGCGGATCATCCGGGGCGGCAACGCCCACCACAGCATCGACCGCGCCGCCTGGCTCCTCGGGCTCCCCGCACCCCGCGCCCTCCCCACCCCCACCGGTGTCCTGGACCCGGCCGCGCTCCACACCGCCCTCGGACGGCTGCCCGACACCCCCACCCTCGTCGTCGCCACCGCCGGCACCACCGACACCGGAGCCATCGACCCGCTCTCCGACATCGCCGACGTCTGCGACCACCACACCGCCACCCTCCACATCGACGCCGCCTACGGCGCGCCCCTGCTCTTCAGCGACACCCACAGCAAACGGCTCCACGGCCTCGACCGCGCCCGCACCGTCGCCCTCGACCTGCACAAACTCGGCTGGCAGCCGGTCGCCGCGGGCCTCCTCGCCGTCCCCGACAGCGCCGCCCTCGCCGCCCTGACCCACCACGCCGACTACCTCAACGCCGACGACGACACCCACGCCGGCATCCCCGACCTGCTCGGCCGCTCCCTGCGCACCACCCGCCGCCCCGACATCCTCAAGATCGCCGTCACCCTGCGGGCGCTCGGCCGCCGCGGCCTCGGCGACCTCGTCGACCACGTCTGCGCGGCCGCCCAGCACCTGGCCGACCTCATCGAGGCCCGCCCCGGGCTCGAACTCCACGCCCGGCCCACCATCAGCACCGTCCTCTTCCGCCCCACCGGCGCCCGGCCCGCCGACGTCGCCGCGCTGCGCCGCCGCCTCCTCCACCGGGGCGCGGCCGTCCTCGGCCGGGCCGCCACCCCCGAGGGGCTGTGGCTCAAGGCCACCGTCCTCAACCCGCACACCCAGCCCGACGACCTGCGCGGGCTGCTCGAACTCGTGGAAGGCAACACCACCCCATGAGCACCGCACACCCCCCCAACCCCACCGCCGAGCCCGCCCCCACCCCGGACCGGCCCCTGGACCTGGCCGGTGTCGGCATCGGCCCGTTCAACCTCTCCCTGGCCGCCCTCGCCCACGGCGTCCCCGCCCTGCGCACCGCCTTCTACGAACAGCGGCCCGCCTTCCACTGGCACCCCGGCCTCCTCATCGACGGCGCCACCATCCAGGTCCCCTTCCTCGCCGACCTGGTCACCCTCGCCGACCCCGGAAGCCCCTGGACCTTCCTCCACTACCTCAAGGCCCACGAGCGGCTCTTCCCCTTCTACGTCGCCGAGCGCTTCCACATCGAGCGCGCCGAATACGACGCCTACTGCCGATGGGTCAGCGAACAGCTCCCCGCACTCCACTTCGGCCACCGCGTGGACGCCGTCCGCTGGGACCACGAACACGACCTGTTCGAAATCGACGTCACCCGGCCCGGCCCCGCCGGCGACGAGGAGGGCC
>NZ_BBOX01000118.1 GCF_001553455.1 Streptomyces hygroscopicus subsp. hygroscopicus | reverse complement strand
ACGTCACCCGGCCCGGCCCCGCCGGCGACGAGGAGGGCCAAAGCCCCGGACGCGTCCACGCCCGCAACCTCGTCCTCGGCGTCGGCACCGAACCGTACGTCCCCGAACCCCTCCGCCCCCTTGCCGAAGCGCCCAACGTCCCCGTCCTGCACTCCTCCGACTACCTCGAACACCGCGAACGGCTCCTGGCCACCGGCCACGTCACCGTCATCGGCTCCGGCCAGTCCGGCGCCGAGGTCTTCCTCGACCTGCTGCGCAACCGCCCCCTCGGCGCCGAAGGGCTCCACTGGCTGGCCCGCACCCCCGCCTTCGCGCCCATGGAGTACAGCAAACTCGGTCTCGAGCAGTTCAGCCCCGACTACACCCGCTACTTCCACACCCTGCCCGAGCCGGTCCGCGACCAGCTGGTGCCCCGTCAGTGGCAGCTCTACAAGGGCATCGCCCACGAGACCATCGACGCCATCCACCACGAGCTGTACCGCCGCGCGCTGCACTCCGACGGCTGGCCCGGCGCCGTCCTCACCCCCGGCGTCACCGTCCGCACCGCCGGCCGCATCGCCGCCGCCCGCCTCGAACTCCACCTGGAACACACCCAGCAGGGCACCCGGGCCCGCCACACCACCGAGGCCGTCGTCCTCGCCACCGGCTACCGCGAGCGCCCCGTCGACACCCTCCTCGCCGCCCTCGACCCCTACATCCGCCGGGACGCCTCCGAGCGCCCCCGCGTCGAGGCCGACCACCGGCTGGTCCTCGACCCCGTGATCAAGGGCTCGGTGTATGTGCAGAACGCCGAGCGCCACACCCATGGCGTCGGCACCCCCGACCTGGGACTCGCCGCATGGCGCTCCGCCGTCATCCTCAACTCGCTGCTCGCGGAGCCCGCCTATCGGCTGCCGTCGCGCACCGCGTTCACCGCCTTCGGACTCCAGCCGTCGGGCCGGTGCGACACCGTCATCGGCGGCCCCCACCTCCCCGACCAGCGCGGCCCCCTCGCCCGTACCCGCACCTGACCGGGTACGGGGCGCCGGGACCGGAGGACGAGGGCGCCCCGAGTCCCCATCCGCGGCCGGCGCGAACGGGAAGCGGACCGGGCGGCGTGACGCCGGTACGGTGCCGGCGTCACGCCGCCCGGGGGGCGGGGGCGAGCTGCGGGAGGCAGCCCGTGCGCTCAGTTCGGGTCGCGGTTGAACTTCGATGTCGCCCAGAAGTAGCCGAGTACGGTCAGGCCCAGGCACCAGACGATCGCGATCCATCCGTTGTCGCCGATCTCGCTGCCGAGCAGCAGCCCGCGCAGGGTCTCGATGGCGGGCGTGAACGGCTGGTACTCCGCGATCGGCTGGAACCAGCCCGGCATCGCGTCGACCGGGACAAAGGCGCTGGACAGCAGCGGCAGCAGGATCATCGGCAGCGCGTTGTTGCTGGCGGCCTCGGCGTTCGGGCTGATCAGGCCCATGCCGACGGCGATCCAGGTGAGCGCCATGGCGAAGAGCACGAGCAGCCCGAACGCCGCGAGCCACTCCAGGACCGTGGCGTCCGTGGACCGGAAGCCGACGGCCACGGCGACGGCGCCGACGAGGACCACGCTCAGGATCGACTGGAGCACGCTGCCGACGACGTGCCCGATCAGCACCGATCCGCGGTGGATCGCCATCGTGCGGAAGCGGGCGATGATGCCCTCGGTCATGTCGTTGGAGACGGACACCGCGGTTCCGACCACCGTGCCGCCGATCGTCATCAGCAGGATGCCCGGGACGACATACGCGAGGTACGCGGAGCGGTCCGCCCCGCCGCCGATACCCGCGCTCATCACGTCGCCGAAGACGTAGACGAAGAGCAGCAGCAGCATGATCGGCGTGAGCAGGAGGTTCAGGGTCATGGACGGGTAGCGTCGCGCGTGCAGGAGGTTGCGGCGCAGCATCGTGGACGCGTCGCGTACGGCGAGGGAGAGGGAGCTCATCGGGTCGCCTCCTCGATCTGGTGGGTGCCGCTGGTCAGGGCGAAGAAGACGTCGTCGAGGTCGGGGGTGTGCACGGTCAGCTCGGCTGCCTCCGCACCGGCTGAGTCCAGCTGGTCGAGGATGGCGCGCAGTTCGCGTTGGCTGCCGTTGGTGGGGAGCCGGAGGGTGAGGGACTCGTCGTCACGGGTGGTCTCGCGCAGGGCGGAGGCGGCGGCCCGGTACGCGGCCGGGTCGGCGAAGCGGAGGCGGACGTGGCC
>NZ_BBOX01000117.1 GCF_001553455.1 Streptomyces hygroscopicus subsp. hygroscopicus | reverse complement strand
GGCCGGTGACGCCGATCGCGGCACGCACCGCCTGCGGGTCGGCGGCCAGGTCGTGGCCCGCGACCTGGGCCTGCCCGCCGTCGGCGGAGATGAGAGTGGAGAGGATCTTGACGACGGTGGTCTTGCCGGCGCCGTTCGGGCCGAGCAGCGCGAAGATGGACCCGGCCGGGATGCGCAGGTCGATCCCGTCGAGGACGAGCTTGTCGCCGTAGGACTTGCGCAGGCCGACGGCGGAGACGGCGGCGGGTGGCCGCGGACCAACCGGGCGACTGGATGTGGGCATGACAGAAGACGCCATGGAGCCCTCCCATGTGAAGGCTTCGGAGGTGAGGTGACTGAGGTGAGGTGACTGGAGAGAAGTGGGGCGAGTGCGGGGGACCGGTGCTCAGACCCGGGCGCGGCGCACGTCGATGTTGCCCCAGCGGGTCCGGGCGCGGATCGTGACGGTGTCCTCGGTCTCCGCCGGAGGCCCGGAGTCGGCGAGGGCGTTGCGCACCTGCCCGCGCTCGGAGCTGACGTCGAGCCAGGCGGCGGTACCCTCCCGGACGCCGACCTCGATGGCGCCGAACGAAGTCCCCAACTCCACCTGCCCCCGCGCGACTTCGGCGACGCGCAGAGCGCCGTGGGCGGTGGTGGCCGTGACCGAGCTCCCGGCGCATTCGATGTCGATGTCGCCGAGGGCACCGCTCACCCGCAGGTCACCGGTCACGGTGCCGACGGTCGTGGTGCCGTGCGAGTTCTTCAGTACGGCCGGACCGTGGACGGTGCCGACGCGCAGACTGCCGGTGCTGGTGGTGATCTCGGATACGCCCTCGACCCGGTCGACCCTGATCGAGCTGTGGGAGACGGTCATCCGGAGCGGCCCGGTCGTATCGAGGCGGACGTCGCCGCCCGAGGTCTTCACCCGGACCTCACCGAGCCGCCCCTCGCCGAGCACCTGGGTCCAGGACCCGGTCACCTCGGCGTGCGAGCCCGCGGGCAGGTCGACCGTCACATCGACGACGCCGGTGGACCCGACGAAACGGCGCTCCTTCGTCCTGATGGTCAGGACGCCACTCGCGTAGCTGACCTCGGTCTGCTCGGCGGCCCGCACATCCTTGTCCCGCTTCGGGTCGCCGGGCCGCACCTCGACGACGGTGTCGAGGCGGTCGCTCGCGGTGAACCGGAGCGAACCGGCCCCCACGTGGGCGGTGACCGAAATCGGTTCGGGAGTGTCGAAAGAAGGCATGGCTGTACCGTCCTCATGAGTCCTGGGAACGTCCCCGCTGGTGGGACGTGGTGTGGGCGAAGTGCTGTTCTTGGTGCCGTTCTTTGGGGCGCGGGCGCGGCTAGCGCACCCAGCCCGTGAAGCTCTGTCCGACGGCGCGGGTCTTCTCCGTCGTGCGGGGGCGCGCGCCGCCCTCGACCGCCGCCGACACGGCCCGCACCAACCAAGCGTTGACCGACAGGCCCTCACGGCTCGCGGCCTCCTCGGCGCGCGCCTTGAGATGGGCCGGCAGACGCAGATTGACGCGGGCGGTGCCACCCTCGTCACCCTCGGCGGGCGCCTGCGCCATGGGCGGTTCGACGGGCGCGGCGGCCGCTTCCGTGATGCCGCCGTCGGTGGGCGGCAGCGTCACCACGAAGTCGGGGTCCAGCCCGCGCAGCCGTACGTCGACCGAGCCGGGGGCGAGTTCGAGGGTGATCTCGTCCATCGCGGCGGAGAGCACCTGGAGCATGGTCAGACGAGTCGCCGACTCCAGAGGAGCGGTGAGCCGCTCGGCCAGCTCGCGGGCATCGTCCCCGCCGGCTTCGGCGGCCACCGCGAGTTCGCGGCGGAGGGTGTCGACATACGGGGTGAGGTCCATGACGCCATGATGGCATCACTATGGCGCCATGTGCAAGCCCGTATGGCGCCGTGCAGTGGACGGATGTATGGATCGCCTCTCTGACCTGCGGAAATGTGGCGAGGTGGGCTGGGGTGTGGTGGTGCTATGCGTGCTCACGCGCCCCTTGGGAACGTGAAATGGCACCGGATGGCGCCAGATGGCATCACGTGGTGCCACCTGGCGCCATCCGGTGCCATGGGGGGAGGTCGAGAGGAGGGACGGCCCGCCGCCCGTCCGGCGGCCGGGCGCCGTGGCCGGAAGGCCGGGTCGCCTTCGCGGGTCAGCGTCGCCGTAGCGGCAGGCCGGACCGCCCTCGCCCTCGTCGGCCAGCTGTGCGGGGGCCCGGAGGCCGGACGGCCCTCGCCGGTCAGCTGTGCCGTGGTGGCAGGCCGGACCACGCCGGGGCCCGAAAGCCCGACCGCCTTCGCCGGTCAGCTTTTCGCCGGGGCCCGGAGGCCGGACCGTCCTCGCCCTCGTCGGTCAGCCGTGCGGGGGCCCGGAGGCCGGACCGCCCTCGCCGGTCAGCTGCGCCGGACTAGAAGACCGGCACGCCCTCGCGGGTCAGCTTCCAGTCCACCGAGCCGAACCGCGACACATCGATCGTCCCCTTCGCCTGCACCCAGGCGATGATCGTGTTCCGGATCTCCTCGGAATTGGCCCACACCTGCTTCGCGGAGGCCACATGCGGGAAGTTGCCGCCCCCGCTCGCCCGGTAGTTGTTGACCGCCAGCACGAACTGCGCCTTCTCGTCGATCGGCTTGCCGTCGAAGCTCAGACCGACGATCCGCGAGCCCGGCGCCTTCGCGATGTCGATCTCGTACGTCAGCCCGCCGACCGCGTCGTAGTTGTAGTCCGGAGTGCCCGAGGCGTTGGTCAGCTTCGCGGGATCCACATCGCCGCCCGCCGGCGTCTGTACGTAGTAGCGCGCCGAGAACTCCAGGTACTCCTTCAGCTGGGCACCCGTCAGCACCCGCGCCTCCAGCGTGTTCTCGAACGGGTACAACCCCGCCACCTGCCGGATCGTGACCTCCCCGGCCGGGATCGCCGCCGTCCGGGAGAAGCAGGACGCCTGCGAGAGCACCGGCAGGTCCGCGTACGCCGTCCCCGCCAGCGCCGCCTTCACCGTCTCCGACTGCACATGGTTGATGAAGTCGATGATCGGCGCGTCCTTGTAGGGCGCCTCGGCGGCCGTCATCGCCGCCGAGCAGGTGCCGATGACCTGGTTCACATAGCCGACGACCTTCTTGTGCTCGGCGTCGAGCAGCCGCACGATCCGCGGGTCCTCCTCGACCGCGTTGGAGTTCAGCACCTTCGCCGACACCGACGCCACCTGCCAGCGGCCCCGCTCCCACGCCACCTCGATGTCGAAGAGGGTGAGCCGCTGACCCCACTTGAGCGGCTCCGACAGCACGACCTCACGTCCGGTCTCCTTGTTCACCACCCGCGACTCGGGTATCTCCACATGCGCGTGGCCCACCAGAATCGCGTCGATCCCCGCCACCTTCTCGGCCACCAGCGCCGCCGCGTTCTCCACGTACGGCACCTGATCGCCATAGCTGGACGTGCCGCTGGTTCCCGAATGCGCCGAAACGATCACCACATCGGCGCCCATCGACCGCAGCCGCGGCACCCACTTCGCGGCCTGCTCCTCCAGGCCCGGGAAGGTCATCTTCCCCTGCACATTGGCCTTGTCCCAGATCGCGATGCCCGGATTGGTCAGCCCCAGCACCGCCACCTTCACATCCCGCCCGAACGGGGTGCGCAGCCGCGTCATCCAGTACGGCGCGAAGGCGGGCCGCAGCGTCTTCGCGTCCAGCGCGTTCGCCCCCAGCAGCGGGAAGTCGCACTGTTCCTCGAACTTCCGCAGCACCGGAATGCCGTAGTTGAACTCATGGTTGCCCAGCGCCGCCGCGTCGTAGCCGATCGCGTTCATCGCCCGCGCCATGGGATGCACCGGGCCGCCCGAGCCCGTGATCGGATCCACCTTGGCGTAGTAGTACGACAGCTGGGTGCCCTGGACGGTGTCGCCCGCGTCGATCAGCAGCGTATTGCGGCGCCCCTTCTCCGCGCGGACCTGGTCGACCAGCGTGGAGACCTTCGCCAGGCCCACATCGTTGTGCGC
This sequence comes from Streptomyces hygroscopicus subsp. hygroscopicus, assembly GCF_001553455.1. Taxonomy (GTDB): domain Bacteria; phylum Actinomycetota; class Actinomycetes; order Streptomycetales; family Streptomycetaceae; genus Streptomyces; species Streptomyces hygroscopicus. The sequence goes on along the minus strand of NZ_BBOX01000117.1, from coordinate 26,540 downwards.
CGCGTCATCGAACTCCGCATCGGTGAAGTAGTCCCAGTTGAAGACGTTGCCGTGCAGATCGGTCGTGCCCATCACGGTGAAGGCGTACCGCTTCCGACGACCGGAGGGGCCCTGGTGCCCCCGGGTCTCGGCGGCCGCGGCGGAGGCCGAGGCCCCGGCCAGCGCGACCCCCGCGCTCGTCGCCGCCGAGCGGCCCAGGAACGTCCTACGGTTGAGCGGCATCTCTTGTCTCCCCATGTGGTACAGGCCCTTCGACCGGGCACAACGCGCGTAGATTCTGACGCAGTGGTAACCCCGCGCACCACCCCCGGCAGGTTGCGATCAGGTTGCCGCCCAGCGCGCCACCCGAGCCGCCCGGCACCCTTGACGGACGTCAACGCTCTGAGGACCGGTCGAACGAGAGGCGCGCGTCGCCGTGTACGCCGCCTGTGCCGCCTGCGCCGAGGGCGGAAGAATCCTCCTCGTCCGGTGGGCCGGTCCTCCTTGCCCGGTGGGTCGGTGCCGCCCGCCGTACGCTCCGAACGCCGCCCCGCGCACACCCGCCCCCCGACCCGCACCCGCCCGACGCCCGCCCCGCGCACATCCCTCGTGCGCCCACCCAGGAGCCGCCGTGAACCAGCCGGACCAGCCCGCCCAGCCTGCTCAGCCCGCCCCGCCCGGCCGACCGCCGCAGCCCGCCGCCGCCCCCGTGCCCTACGGCACCCCCGACGCCCCGCGCGTCGCCGTCCTCGGCGAGGCACGCCTCGAAGTGGACCCCGAGATCGCCCGGCTCACCATCACCGTCAGCGCCCGCGGCACCGACCGGCGCGCCGCGCTCGAGGACCTCACCCGCCGCAACAACCACGTCCTCGACCTGGTGAAGTCCTACGGCGAGGCGGTCGAGAAACTGGAGACCGGCTCCTTCTCGATCACCCCGGAACTGGCTCCCAAGGGCCGCCATGAGCGCGTACGGGCCCATCACGGCCGGGTGCACCTCACCGTGACCCTCGCCGACTTCACCGTGCTGGGCGAACTCACCACCCGCCTCGCCGACCTCGAACTCACCCGCGTCGACGGCCCCCGGTGGGGGCTGCGCCCCGACTCGCCCGCCCACGGCCGGGCGCGGCAGCAGGCGGTGCGCGAGGCGGTGCGGCGGGCCCGCGAGTACGCCGGAGCGCTCGGCGCCCGGCTGGTCGCGCTCACCGAACTCGCCGATCTCGAAGCGGACCAGGGCCCGCTCCAGCCCGTGGCCGTCGCCTCCCCGCGCGGCCGGTCCGCCTACCGCGGCCCCGAACCCGACGCCGTGGCCGCGCTCGACCTCGAACCGCAGCGCCAGACGGTGTACGCGCACGTCAACGCCCGCTTCACGATGACCCCTCCGGAGCTGTGAACCGCCCTCCGCAACGCTCATCGGAGCACCCCCGTGCACGTTTCATTAGTTGTCAACGACCTGCCATCCAAAGGCCATGGAGGAGTGTGGACTTCCCGGTTCTTTACTCGCTGGTAAGTCATAGGCTCGGCACCATGCGCCGAGCAAAAATCGTCTGTACTTTGGGACCCGCCACCGACTCGTACGAGCAGATCAAGGCACTCGTCGAAGCCGGAATGGACGTGGCCCGCCTCAACCTCAGCCACGGCACCTATGCCGAGCACGAGGAGCGTTATCGGCGAGTGCGCAAAGCCTCGCTGGAAACCGGCCGCAGCGTCGGCATCCTCGCCGACCTTCAAGGCCCGAAGATCCGGCTCGGCCGCTTCCGTGAAGGTCCCGTACTCCTTGAACGCGGAGACGAGTTCACCATCACCGTCGAACCCGTCGAGGGCGACCGGTTCCGCTGCGGCACCACCTACGAAGGGCTGGCCGGCGACGTCAGCAAGGGCGAGCGCATCCTCGTCGACGACGGCCGTGTCACCCTCGAGGTCGTCGACGTCGACGGACCCCGGGTGCACACCATCGTCATCGAGGGCGGGATGGTCTCCGACCACAAGGGACTCAACCTCCCCGGCGTCGCGGTCTCCGTCCCCGCGCTCTCCAAGAAGGACATCGAGGACCTGCGCTGGGCGCTGCGCACCGGCGCCGATGTCATCGCCCTCTCCTTCGTCCGCAACGGCAACGACGTGGTGGACGTCCACCGGGTGATGGACGAGGAGGACCGCCGGCTCCCCGTCATCGCCAAGATCGAGAAGCCGCAGGCGGTCGAGAACCTCGAGGGGATCGTCGACGCCTTCGACGGCATCATGGTCGCCCGTGGCGACCTCGGCGTGGAGATGCCGCTGGAGCAGGTGCCGATCGTCCAGAAGCGCGCGATCAAGCTGGCCAGGCGGAACGCCAAGCCGGTCATCGTCGCCACCCAGATGCTCGACTCGATGATCGACAGCTCCCGCCCCACCCGGGCGGAGGCGTCCGACGTGGCCAACGCGGTCATCGACGGCACGGACGCGGTGATGCTCTCGGGCGAGACCAGCGTCGGCAAGTACCCGATCGTCACGGTCAAGACCATGGGCCGCATCGTCGCCGCCGCCGAGGAGGACATCCTCGCCAAGGGCCTCTCCCCGCTCACCGAACGCAACAAGCCCCGCACCCAGGGTGGCGCGGTGGCCCGCGCGGCGGCCGAGATGGGGGACTTCCTCGGCGCCAAGTTCCTCGTCGCCTTCACCCAGTCCGGCGACACCGTCCGCCGCCTCTCCCGCTACCGCTCCCCGATCCCCCTGCTGGCCTTCACCCCGGAACCGGGCACCCGCTCCCAGCTCAACCTCACCTGGGGCGTGGAGACCTTCCTCGGTCCGATGGTCAACTCCACGGACGAGATGGTGGCGCAGGTGGACGAGGAACTGCTGCGACTGGGCCGCTGCCGCAAGGGCGATCTCGTCATCATCACCGCCGGCTCCCCGCCCGGCGTCTCCGGCTCCACCAACCTGGTCCGCGTCCACCACATCGGCGCGGACGACCTGAGGTAACCGAACCTCGCTCCCTGGGGGCCGAAGTACTGGGCTCAGTACTTCGGCCCGACGTGTGCGTCCATGAGGGCGACGGAGGCGCGGCGGGCGACGGAGATGTTCCATGCGTTGGTCTGCCGCCATGCGACACCGAGCTGATCGAGCGTGTCGGTGAAGAGTCTCCGGATGTCGTCGGACTTGTTGGTGAAGAAGTACCGGGGGTACTCATAACGCCTGCGTTCCCCGCCGACGATCTTCGTCGTCCAGTTGGTGATCCGGCAGCCGTCGGAGTGCACCAGCCCTCGGACGAACTCCCAGGGGTGGGTGCTGACGATCTCCTGCTGCCAGGGCTCCAGCGCTATGACGCGATCATGCTTCTTGCCCGGTCCATGCTGGGGAAGCAGGCACGGCCAGTGTTTGCTGTAGCCGGTCACCATGACGCACCCCTGCCGCTGGACGCGGTAGACGCTGTTGTCGGGCCGGACGGCGCGCATCGCCTCCGCGCAGGAGTCGATGAGGCCCGGCCAGGCATCCGCACAGGCGATGCGCAGGAAGTGCAGGCCCTTTCGCAGCGGACTGACGCAGCCGTCACCGAGGTAGAGCCCGAGCAGATAGACGTAGGCGGCGGGGTCCTCCAGCGCGCGTGGTTCGGGCGCGCACCTGGGACAGTCCGTTGTGCGGCGGATGGGCTCCAGCCGCATCGTCCATGCCCGGATCGCGTACCGGGATATCCCCGTCTGTTTGCTTACGGAGTTGAGGCTGCGCCCTTGGCGAACCAGGGCGAGAACGCGTTTGCGTGTTTCCAGGTCGTACATACATGCGAGCGTGACCGTGACGCACCCGATGGGCGTCCCTTCGAAGGATTGTTCACCTTATCGAAGGAAGATCCCTGATTCGCATTGTGACCTTGGGAATGAAGGAAAAGGTGCCCCGAGTGGGATTCGAACCCACACTGTCGGTGGTTTGAGCACCGTCTCTCTAACCGTTGGAGTACCGGGGCCTTACGAATCGAAGGCGGCGGTGCCCCCTCCGTGCTCCAACCATACAGGAGATGGGTAGGCTCGTGGTGGCCCACCTGCCAGGAAGACGAGGAGCACAGTGAGCACCGCTGACGCCCCCGACGCGCAGTCGCACGTCCCACCGCAGACAACCCGCGTCGTCATCGCCGAGGACGAGGCCCTCATCCGCCTCGACCTGAAGGAGATGCTCGAGGAGGAGGGGTACTCCGTCGTCGGCGAGGCGGGCGATGGTGAGACGGCCGTCGCGCTCGCCCAGGAGCACCGCCCCGACCTCGTCATCCTCGATGTGAAGATGCCGGTCCTCGACGGCATCTCGGCCGCCGAGCGGATCGCGGGCGACCGTATCGCCCCCGTTCTGATGCTGACCGCCTTCTCCCAGCGCGAGCTGGTCGAACGGGCCCGGGACGCCGGGGCGATGGCGTATCTGGTGAAGCCGTTCAGCAAGAGCGATGTGGTTCCGGCCATCGAGATGGCCGTCTCCCGCTTCACCGAGCTGAAGACGCTGGAGCAGGAGGTCGCCGACCTCTCCCAGCGGCTGGAGACCCGCAAGCTCGTGGACCGGGCCAAGAGCATCCTGCAGACGCAGTACGGGCTGACCGAGCCCGCCGCCTTCCGCTGGATCCAGAAGACCTCGATGGACCGCCGGATGTCGATGCAGCAGGTGGCCGAGGCCGTGATCGAGGACGCGGCGGAGAAGAAGGCCGCCAAGGAGCAGTAAGGAACAACAAGAGGAACAAGGAAGGGCCCGCACCGCCGACGTCCGGCGGTGCGGGCCCTTCCTTGTCCTCGCGGAGAACCGGCTCAGTCCTCGCCGAGATACGCCTTGCGCACCGACTCGTCGTGCAGCAGCGCTTCCCCCGTCCCCGACAGCACGATCTTGCCGATCTCCATCACATGGCCCTGGTCGGCCAGGGACAGGGCCGCCTGCGCGTTCTGCTCGACCAGCAGGATCGTGGTGCCCTGGGCCTTGAGTTCGGCGATGGTGTGCATGATCTTCTGCATCATGATCGGCGAGAGGCCCATCGAGGGCTCGTCCAGCATCAGCAGCTTGGGGCGGGACATCAGTGCCCGCCCCATGGCGAGCATCTGCTGCTCGCCGCCGGAGAGGGTGCCGGCCGCCTGGCCGCGGCGTTCGCCGAGGATGGGGAAGAGGTCGTAGGCGCGTTGGATGTCGGCGGCTATGCCGGCCGCGTCCTTCCGGAGGAACGCCCCGAGCTGGAGGTTCTCGGCGATCGACAGCCGTGGGAAGATGTGCCGCCCCTCGGGCGAGTGGGCCAGCCCGAGGGCGACGATCTTGTGCGCCGGGACGCCCTTCAGCGGTGTGCCGTCGAAGCGGATCTCCCCGCCGAGCGGCTGGAGGAGGCCGGACAGGGTGCGCAGCGTGGTCGTCTTGCCCGCGCCGTTGGTGCCGATGAGGGTGACGACCTGGCCGGCCTCGACGCTGAACGAGATGCCCTTGACGGCCTCGATCTTGCCGTAGGCGACCCGCAGGTCCTCGACCTCGAGCAGTGCGGTCACTGTCCGTCCTCCGTACGTGCTGTGGTGCCCCGCTGGGCCTCGTTCCGCGCGGCCCCGGGATTCGCGGCCCCGGGATTCGCGGGTCCGCCATCCGTGGCCCCGGCTTCCGTGGACCCGCTGTCCGTGGCTCCGCCATCCGTTGGCCCGGCCTTCGCGGCTCCGGCCTCCGCGGCCGTGACCTCGGCGGCCTCCTCCGCGCCCGGTGCGCCCTCGAAGGGGGTGCCGAGGTAGGCGGCGATGACGCGTTCGTCGCTCTGGACGACGTCCGAGGTGCCTTCGATGAGCTTCTGGCCCTGGACGAGCACGGCGACCCGGTCGCAGAGGTTGAAGATGAAGCGCATGTCGTGCTCGATGACGAGCACGGCGGTGCCCATGTCCCGGATGGCGAAGACCAGTTCCTCGGTGGCGCGGGTCTCCTGGGGGTTCATTCCGGCGGTGGGCTCGTCCAGGAGCAGCAGCCCGGGGTCGCTGGCGAGGGCGCGTGCGATCTCCAGCTTGCGCTGTTCGCCGTAGGCGAGGTTGCGGGAGAGGTGGTCGGCCTTGTCGGCGAGGCCGGTGAATTCCAGCAGTTCCATGGCGCGGGCCTTGGAGGCGGCCTCGGCGCGTTTGAAGCCGGGGCCGCGCAGGAGGGCGGACCACAGCCCCTCCTTGGTGCGGGTGTGGCGGCCGACGAGGACGTTTTCGAGGACGGTCATGTTGGCGAAGAGCCGGATGTTCTGGAAGGTGCGGGCGATGCCCGCCTGGGTGACGAGGTGGGGTTTGGGCGGCAGGACGGTGCCCTGGTAGGCGACGTTGCCTTCGGTGGGGACGTAGAGACCGGTGAGGCAGTTGAAGAAGGTGGTCTTGCCCGCGCCGTTGGGTCCGATGAGGCCGACGATCTCGCCGGGGTGGACGTCGAGGTCGACGGAGCGTACGGCCGTGAGTCCGCCGAAGCGCATGGTGACGCCGGTGGCGGTGAGCACGGGGGAGGTCGTGGTGGTGGTCATTTCTGTCATGCCTCCGCCTTGGTGACGCCGACGGCTCCGTCCTTGAGCCCGGTCGCGCCGGGGACGTCGAGCTGGCCGGTCTCGTGGTACTCGAGCTGCTGCCGCCGGTTGGGGACGATCCCTTCGGGGCGGAAGCGCATCAGCAGGATGAGCGCGATGCCGAAGGCGAGGAGCTGGTAGTCCTGGAGGAATTCCAGCTTCTTGGGGATCAGGTAGAGCAGGGTGGCGCCGAGCAGCGGGCCGCCGATGGTGCCCATGCCGCCGAGGATGACGGCGGCGACCAGGAAGGTGGAGTTGGGCGGTACGGGGCCGGCGAAGACGTACTGCTCGGGGACGACGGTGGACTGGAAGTGGGCCCATACGGCGCCGGCGACTCCGGCGAGGGTGGCGCCGAGGGCGAAGGCGATGAGCTTGACCCGGAATCCGTTGATGCCCATGGCGGTGGCGGCGGTCTCGTCCTCGCGGATGGCGACCCAGGCGCGGCCGATGCGGGAGTTGCCCGCGCGGCTGAAGATGAGTACGACGAGGATGGTGACCAGCAGCATCAGCAGGTAGTAGTTGCCGTTGGAGTCGAGGGTGAGTCCGGCGAAGCTGTGGTCGTCGTTGAAGTTGAACCCGAAGATCTCCAGCGGGGGGATGTTGGGGATGCCGTCGGGGCCGTTGGTGACGGAGGGGCCGGAGGTGCCGTCGAGGTTCAGCATGGCGAGACGGAAGATCTCTCCGAAGCCGAGGGTGACGATGGCCAGGTAGTCGCCGCGCAGTCGCAGGGTGGGGGCGCCGATGACGACGCCGAAGATCAGCGAGACCACGCCGCCGATGATCACGGCGGCCCAGAAGGGGAACTTGACGTCGATGGTCGAGGCGGCGGCCCCGGAGACGAGGGCGGCGGTGTAGGCGCCGACGCCGAGGAAGGCGACGTAGCCGAGGTCCAGGAGACCGGCGAGGCCGACGACGATGTTCAGGCCGAGGGCCACGGTCGCGAAGATGGCGATGTTGACGCCGAGTTCGGTGAAGCTGGACTTGTCCTGGAAGAACGGGAAGACGATGGCGGTGATCAGTGCCGCGACCAGGGTGGTGGAGCGGTAGGCGGTGGTGAGTTCGCTGATCCGGCTGACGAGTCCGGCCTTGACGAGCGCGACGGCGGTGAAGCCGACGGCGATGAGGTAGCCGAGGAACGGCTCGGGGTGGTCGGCGTCGGTCTGGATGCCGTAGTTGACCACGTAGAGGCCGGTGGCGAAGACCGCGGCGATGATCAGGATCTCGGCCCAGGAGGGGAGCTGCTTGGGGCGGCACAGGGGGCGGGTGTCGTCCGGGAGCAGGAAGGTGGTGGCCACCGGGGCGGCGGTGACCAGGGCGGCGATCCAGCCGCCGGGTTCCAGGTTGACCATGCCGCCGAGGTCCACGGCGATGGCGATGACGGTGAACCAGGTGACGGCGAAGGTGCCGAGGGCCAGCAGCCGCAGGGCCTGGGTGGAGCCGCTGGGGGTGAGCCAGCGCAGGCCCTTCAGGCCGAGGGCGGCCAGGGCGAAGACGGCGGTGACGATGCCGAGGACGAGGGTGAGGAGCTGGAGTCCGCCGGGGTAGCCGTAGACGGTCAGGTCGCCGGGGAATTCGGCGGTCCAGGTCCAGGCGAGGAAGGTGGAGGCGACGGCGGCGACGCCGCCGGCGGCGGTGAGGGCGCGGAGCCAGGTGGTGCGCGGGGCGGTGGTGCCGGCCTCGGTCGTGTGTGCGGTGCCGGTCTCGGCCTCGTGGGCGGGGGTGGGCTGGGTCTTGTCGGTGGTCATCGGTTCACTCCCTCACGCCCGGTCCGCTACGCGTTCGCCGAGCAGGCCCTGTGGTCTGACCAGCAGGACGACGATGAGCAGGGTGAAGGCCCATACGTCCTTCCAGGCGCCGCCGCCGAGCTGGTCCATCCCGGGGATGTCCTGGATGTACTTGATGGCCAGGGCCTCGACGATGCCGAGGACGACGCCGCCGAGCATGGCGCCGTAGATGTTGCCGATGCCGCCGAGCACGGCGGCGGTGAATGCCTTGAGGCCGGCGATGAAGCCCATCTCGAAGTTGATCTGGCCGTATTTGAGCCCGTGGGAGAGGGCGGCGACGGCGGCGAACGCACCGCCGATGGCGAAGGCCATCATGATGATGCGGTCGGTGTTGATGCCCATGAGTTTGGCGGTGTCGGGGTCCTGCGCGGTGGCCTGCATGGCGCGGCCGGCGCGGCTTTTGGAGACGAACAGGCCGAGGGCGAGCATGCACAGCGGGGCGGCTATGAGGAGGAAGGCGTCGCCGCGCTGGATGTGGAGATTGCTGAGGATCTCGAACGACGAGCCGTCGAACTGCGGGAAGCTGCGGGGTTTCTTGGCGTCCGGGTAGAAGGCCCAGACGGCCTGTTGCAGGGCGATGGACAGACCGATCGCGGTGATCAGGGGGGCGAGCCGGGGGCCGCCGCGCAGGGGCCGGTAGGCGAAGCGTTCCGCCGCGGTGGCGATGGCGACCGAGGCGGTGATGCCGCCGATGAGCATCAGGGGCAGGGCGAGGGAGAGTGCGGTGCCGCTGGGCAGCCAGAGGTAGATGGTGAGGGCGCCGAAGCCCCCGATCATGAAGATCTCGCCGTGGGCGAAGTTGATGAGCTGGACGATGCCGTAGACCATGGTGTACCCGATGGCGATCAAGCCGTAGAGGGCGCCGAGGGTCAGGCCGTTGACCAGCGTTTGCGGCAGTTCGTGCACCGCAGGGCCTCCGATGAGCGTGTCGGATATGACGCCGCGCGAGGGCGATGGTGTACGCCCTCGCGCGGATTCGTTCTGGGTGTGCGGGTCGCTGCCGGCGGGGTCAGTCCTTGAAGGTCTCGCTCTTCACGGACTTCCAGGCGCCCTTGGTGACCTTGTAGACGGTCAGCTGCTTGTTGGTGGTGTCGCCGTACCGGTCGAAGGAGACCTTGCCGGTGACGCCGTCGAAGGAGACCTTGCCGAGCGCTTCGGTGATCTTGGCGCGGGGGTCGTCCGGGAGCTTGCCGCCGTTGTCCTCGACGACGGCCTTGACGGCCTGGATGATGGCCCAGGCGGCGTCGTAGGAGTAGCCGCCGTAGGCCGCGTACGGGTCGTCGTAGTGCTGGTCCGCGTAGTTCTTCACGAACGTCTTGGCGGAGTCGAGCTGTTCGACCGGGTAGCCGACGGAGGTGGCGAGGTCGCCGTCGTTGCTGGTGCCCGAGGCCTTGATGAAGGCGGGGTCGTAGATGCCGTCGCCGCCCATGATCGGGACCTGGGCGCCGGCCTGCTTGACCTGGTCGGAGAGGAGGCCGCCCTCCGGGTACTGGCCGCCGAAGTAGACGGAGTCGGCGCCGCTGGACTTGACCTTGTTGGCGATGCCGGAGAAGTCGGTCTCCTTGACGGTGAGGTGGTCGCGGCCGACGACCTTGCCGCCGAGCCGCTTGAACTCCTCGGCGAAGATGGTGGCGAGACCGTTTCCGTACGCCTGCTTGTCGTCGACGACGAAGACCTTCCGCTTCTTGGCGTCCTTGTAGTAGTACTGCGCGGCGAACCGGCCCTGGATGATGTCGGTGGTCGCGGTGCGGAAGTAGGTCTTGAAGGGGCGGGATCTCTTGCCCGAGGCCCAGTCGTCGCCCTGGCTGAGGGCCGGGTTGGTGTTGGCGGGGGAGACCTGGGCGAGGTCGGCTCTGTTGAAGACGCCCTGCATGGACTGGGCGACGCCCGAGTTGAGCGGGCCGACCGCGCCGAGGATCTCCTCGTCGTCGACCATCGAGGTGGCGTTCGCCTTGCCGGAGGAGGGCACGGCCTGGTCGTCGAAGGGTTTGACCTTGAAGGTGACGCCTTCGACCTCGTTGTTCTTGTTGGCTATTTTCGCCGCGAGGTCGACGGAGTTCTTGATGCCCTGGCCGAGAGCGGACAGCGAGCCGGTGAGCGGGGCGTCGACACCGATGACCACGGTCGTCTTGCCGTCCTTGCCGCCACTGTCGTCTTTGCTGTCCCGCGACCCGCAGGCGCTGAGGGTGAGGGCTCCCGCAGTGATCGCGGTCGTCATGATGAGCAAGGAACGGTGTCGCACGAGGAATCCTTTCCCTGGCTCGGCACCCGGCGTTGTGGGGTGCCGTGTCCTCGCCGGATGAACCTGGAATGGCCGTGCGGGTGCGGCGTACACCCCACGGGGTCGTGACTGGCTGTGACTCTAGGCGTGGGGCGCGACCGGGGGCAGAGGTCCAGACGATGATGTGACTGTCTTGTTATGACGCGCGTCACTTCGGGCTGTCCGTGTAGCGGAACGGAAAGGACGAAGGGGGCACATCGGGACCAACTGTCAGGTCCGGATGCTGAGAAGGTGCAGTTCCGCTAAGGAGTGTGAGGAACTGGCGAGCGAAGTGCGGAGCACCGGGTGCGGAGGAACGCGAAAAGATCGAGTTCGGAGGCGTTCCGTGCGCTGAAAACGCGACCTTATATTGCGTCAGGATTACGCAGTGTTACAACCGTCGACGCCGGTCCGGTGCGGGTCGGGCCACCCGCCACGACCGCGCGGAACCCGGTGGGCGCACCGCGCCCGTGGCCGGTCCGGCGGGGTGCGCCCGAGGAAGGCGGCGAAGGAGGCGAAGGCGGCGAAGGCGGTCACCCCCCCGGGGGCCGGCTGTACGACTGCCGGGCAACGCCGGGCGGGTGGTGTGCCGTTGACCTCCGGTCGGCCCCATCGGGCCGGGTTCCATGGCCCCGGTCTTGGGCGGATCGCCCGGGGGAGGGGCGCTCGCGGGTGATCCCCTGGGGAGGGGGTTGCTCGCCGGTGCGGTCGTCTGGGGCGGGTGCTGGCGGGCGGCTGCCGGGGGAGGGTGCTCGCGGGCGGGCGGCTGGGGCGGGCGCTCGCCCGGGAGGGGTGCTCGCCGGGGGCGGCTGCCCTCAGAGGGGCGCTCGCCGGGGCGGCTGCCCGCAGAGGGGCGCTCGCGGGGGCCGCCGGTGCACCCGGGGCGCATCGGGCGGGTGGGAGCCGGGCGCCGGATGCCCGCCCGGGGGCGTCCGGCACCCCGGGGGTCAGGCTTCGGCGTGTTCCTCGGCCTGGGTGACCTCGGCGACCGTCTGGGCGCGGCCGGCCTCGTCGACCTCGCGCAGCAGGCAGGTGAGGCGGGCGGTGCACACCCGCCGGTCCTGCTCATCGGTGATGACGATCTCGTAGGTGGCGGTGGAGCGGCCCCGGTGGGCGGGGGTGGCGACGCCGGTGACCAGGCCGGAGCGGACGCCGCGGTGGTGGGTGCAGTTGAGGTCCACGCCGACCGCGATCCGCCGGCTGCCGCCGTGGAGCATCGAGCCGACCGAGCCGAGGGTTTCGGCCAGCACGGCGGAGGCGCCGCCGTGCAGCAGTCCGTACGGCTGGGTGTTGCCCTCCACGGGCATGGTGCCCACGACGCGCTCGGCGGAGGCTTCGAGGATCTGCACGCCCATGCGGGTGCCGAGGTGCCCGGCGGAGAACAGGGCGGGAAGGTCCACGCCGAGCGCCGCGTACTCGTCGATGACCTCTTGCGGGAACTTCACGCTGGTCTGCTCGCCCATCGGACCGGCTCCGTTCGGTTGCTGGTGGTGGCCCCTTCTTACTATCAGGCGACTGAGCAAACGCTTAGGCCGGGGGTGTGTGTTCCAGGCGGACCACCACGGATTTGCTCGCCGGGGTGTTGCTGGTGTCGGCGGTGGCGTCCAGCGGCACCAGGACGTTGGTCTCCGGGTAGTACGAGGCGGCGCAGCCGCGTGCCGTCGGGTAGTGGACCACGCGGAAGCCGGTGGCGCGCCGCTCGGTGCCGTCCGTCCACTCGCTGACCAGGTCGGCGTAGTCGCCGTCGGCGAGCCCGAGCGCACGGGCGTCCTCCGGGTGCACCAGCACCACCCGGCGGCCGCCTCGGATGCCGCGGTAGCGGTCGTCCAGGCCGTAGATCGTGGTGTTGTACTGGTCGTGGGAGCGGAGGGTCTGGAGCAGCAGCCGCCCCTCGGGGGCCTTGGGGTATTCGACGGGGGCCGCCGTGAAGTTGGCCTTGCCGGTGGTGGTCGGGAAGCTGCGGCTGTCGCGCGGGGCGTGCGGCAGGGCGAACCCGGACGGGTCGCTGACCCGGGCGTTGAAGTCCTCGAAGCCGGGGACGACGGCGGCGATGCGGTCGCGGATCGTCGCGTAGTCCTTCTCGAACTCCTCCCAGGGGGTGCGGCTTTCGGGGCCCAGCACCCGGCGGGCGAGCCGGCAGACGATGGCCGGTTCGGAGAGCAGCTGGGTGCTCGCGGGCTCCAGGCGCCCGCGGGAGGCGTGCACCATGCCCATGGAGTCCTCGACGGTGACGAACTGCGGGCCGCCGTCCTGCAGGTCGCGCTCGGTGCGGCCGAGGGTGGGCAGGATCAGCGCCCGTGCGCCGGTGACCACGTGGGAGCGGTTGAGCTTGGTGGAGACGTGGACGGTCAGCCGTGCGGCGCGCATCGCGGCTTCGGTGACCTCGGTGTCGGGGGAGGCCGATACGAAGTTGCCGCCCATGGCGAAGAAGACCTTGGCCCGGCCGTCGCGCAGGGCCCGGATGGCCCGGACGACGTCGAGGCCGTGCTCTCGGGGCGGTGCGAAGCCGAACTCCTTCTCCAGGGCGTCGAGGAAGGCCGGGGCGGGGCGCTCGAAGATGCCCATGGTGCGGTCGCCCTGCACGTTGCTGTGGCCGCGCACCGGGCAGACGCCGGCGCCGGGGCGGCCCACGTTGCCGCGCAGCAGCAGGAAGTTGACGATCTCCCGGATGGTGGGCACCGAGTGCTTGTGCTGGGTCAGGCCCATCGCCCAGCACACGATGGTGCGCTTGGAGGCGAGCACCATGCGCAGCGCGCGGTCGATGTCGGCGCGGTCGAGGCCGGTGGCGCGCAGTGTCTCGTCCCAGTCGGCGGCGCGGGCCGCGGCGGCGAACTCCTCGAAGCCGTGGGTGTGCGCGCGGATGAACTCCCCGTCGATGACGCCCTTTCCGGCTCCGGGGGCGTCGGCCGCTTCCAGGATCAGCTTGTTGAGGATGCGGAAGAGGGCCTGGTCGCCGCCGAGCCGGATCTGGAGGAAGAGGTCGGTGAGCGCGGTGCCGCCGCCGGCGAGGCCGCGTGCGTGCTGCGGGTTCTTGAACCGTTCCAGCCCGGCCTCGGGCAGCGGGTTGATGGAGATGATCTTCGCGCCGTTGGCCTTGGCCTTCTCCAGGGCGGAGAGCATGCGCGGGTGGTTGGTGCCGGGGTTCTGCCCGGCCACGATGATCAGGTCGGCCTTGTGGAGGTCCTCCAGCAGCACGCTGCCCTTGCCGACGCCGAGGGTTTCGGTGAGCGCCGAGCCGGAGGACTCATGGCACATGTTGGAGCAGTCGGGCAGGTTGTTGGTGCCGAATTCGCGGGCGAAGAGCTGGTAGAGGAAGGCCGCCTCGTTGCTGGTGCGGCCCGAGGTGTAGAAGACCGCCTCGTCGGGGGAGTCGAGCGCGGTCAGCTCGTCGGCGATGATGTCGAAGGCCCGGTCCCAGGGCACCGGCTCGTACGTCTCGGCGCCCTCGGCCAGATACATGGGCTGGGTCAGCCGGCCCTGCTGGCCGAGCCAGTAGCCGCTGCGGGTGGCGAGGTCGGCCACCGGGTGGGCGGCGAAGAAGGCGGGGGTGACCCGGCGGAGGGTGGCCTCCTCGGCGACGGCCTTCGCCCCGTTCTCGCAGAACTCGGCCGTGTGGCGCTTGTCCGGCTCGGGCCAGGCGCAGCCGGGGCAGTCGAAGCCGTCCTTCTGGTTGACGCGCAGCAGGGTGAGCGCGGTGCGGCGTACCCCCATCTGCTGCTGGGCGATGCGCAGCGAGTGCCCCACGGCCGGCAGCCCGGCGGCGGCGTGGCGCGGGGGCGAGACCTCGGGTGCGTCCTGGACCGGGTCTCCTGTGGGCGGCTTGGCTGCCATGTCGCTCTCCCTCGTGTTCGAGCGTGACGGGACCTGTGCGTGGACCTATGGGTCCGATCCTGTCACGGGTCGCCGACGGCCGGGGTGGCGGCCCGGTCCGGTGGCCGGGGCGGGCGGCTTTGTCGGTGGGGCGTGGCAGGATCGGGGGCGTGGCAGAGAAAGCATCGAAGAAGACCGCAGCGCCCGCGCCCGACCGCACGGGGGAGGACCGTCCGCGCCTGCTCCTGCTGGACGGACATTCCCTGGCATACCGGGCGTTCTTCGCGTTGCCGGCGGAGAACTTCAGCACGACCACCGGCCAGACCACCAACGCGATCTACGGCTTCACCTCGATGCTGGCGAACACGCTCCGTGACGAGCGGCCCACGCACCTGGCCGTGGCGTTCGACGTCTCGCGCAAGACCTGGCGCTCCGAGCAGTTCACGGAGTACAAGGCGAATCGCTCCAAGACCCCTGACGAGTTCAAGGGCCAGGTCGAGCTGATCGGCGAGCTGCTCGACGCCATGAACATCACGCGTTTCGCGGTGGACGGCTTCGAGGCCGACGACGTGATCGCCACCCTCGCCACCCAGGCCGAGGAGCAGGGCTTCGAGGTGCTGATCGTCACCGGTGACCGGGATTCGTTCCAGCTGGTCAGCGACCATGTCACGGTGCTCTACCCCACCAAGGGCGTCTCCGAGCTGACCCGGTTCACCCCCGAGAAGGTGCAGGAGAAGTACGGTCTCACCCCGCGCCAGTACCCCGACTTCGCGGCCCTGCGCGGCGACCCGTCGGACAACCTCCCCGGTATCCCGGGCGTCGGCGAGAAGACCGCGGCGAAGTGGATCAACCAGTTCGGTTCCTTCCAGGAGCTGGTGGAGCGGGTCGACGAGGTGAAGGGGAAGGTCGGCGAGAAGCTCCGCGACCACCTGGAGTCCGTCAAGCTCAACCGCCAGCTGACCGAGCTGGTGCGGGACGTGGAGCTCACCGCCGGTCCGGAGGGGCTTGAGCGTGCCCCGTACAACCGCGAGGCGCTCGCGGTGATCCTGGACGCGCTGGAGTTCCGCCACCAGAACTTCCGCGACCGGATCATGGCTGTCGACCCGGGCGCGGCGGCGGACGAGCCGGCGGCCGCGGAGCCGGGCGTCGCGGTGGACGGGGTGGCGCTGGGCGCGGGCGAGCTGGCCCCCTGGCTGGAGAGCCACCGGGGCGCGCCGCTGGGCCTGGCCACCGTCGACACCTGGGCGCTGGGCAGCGGCAGCGTCAGCGAGATCGCGCTGGCCACCGGCTCCGGCCCGGCCGTGTGCTTCGACCCCTCGCAGCTGGACGAGGCCGACGAGCGGGCGTTCGCCGAGTGGATCGCGGACCCGGACCGCCCCAAGGTGCTGCACGACGCCAAGGGCATCATGCGGGTCTTCGCCGAGCACGGCTGGTCCGTCGCGGGCGTCAGCATGGACACCGCCCTCGCCGCCTATCTGGTCAAGCCCGGCCGCCGCTCCTTCGAGCTGGACGCCCTGTCGGTGGAGTACCTGGGCCGTGAGCTGTCCCCGGCGGCGGCCGCGGAGGGCGGACAGCTGGCCTTCGGCGCCGATGAGGAGGCCGAGCGGGACGCCCTGATGATCAAGGCGCGGACGATTCTGGACCTGGGCGAGGCGTTCGGCGGCCGGCTGAAGGACGTGGGCGCTGCCGGGCTGCTGCACGACATGGAGCTGCCCGTCTCCGAGCTGCTGGCGCGGATGGAGCGGTCGGGCATCGCCGCCGACCGCGCCTGGCTGGAGCGCATGGAGCAGCAGTTCGCCGCCGCCGTGCAGCACGCCGTGAAGGAGGCGCACGCCGCGGTGGGCCATGAGTTCAATCTGGGCTCGCCCAAGCAGCTCCAGGAGGTGCTCTTCGGCGAGCTGGGCCTGCCCAAGACCAAGAAGACCAAGACCGGGTACACCACGGACGCCGACGCGCTGGCCTGGCTGGCCGGGCAGACCGACCACGAACTCCCGGTGATCATGCTGCGCCACCGCGAGCAGGCCCGGCTGCGCTCCACCGTCGAGGGCCTGATCAAGACCATCGCCCCCGGCGGGCGCATCCACACCACCTTCAACCAGACCGTGGCGGCCACCGGCCGGCTCTCCTCCACCGACCCCAATCTGCAGAACATCCCGGTGCGCACGGACGAGGGCCGGGCGATCCGGCGCGGTTTCGTCGTCGGCGACGGCTTCGAGTCGCTGATGACCGCCGACTACAGCCAGATCGAGCTGCGCGTGATGGCCCATCTCTCCGAGGACGAGGGCCTGATCGAGGCGTTCACCTCCGGGGAGGACCTGCACACCACGGTCGCCTCCCAGGTCTTCGGCGTCGACACGTCGGCGGTCGACCCGGAGATGCGCCGCAAGATCAAGGCCATGTCCTACGGGCTGGCGTACGGCCTTTCGGCGTTCGGCCTCTCCCAGCAGCTGGGCATCAGCCCCGACGAGGCCCGCAAGCTGATGGAGAACTTCTTCCAGCGCTTCGGCGGGGTGCGCGACTATCTGCAGCGGGTCGTCGAGGAGGCGCGCGCCACCGGCTACACGGAGACCATGCTCGGCCGCCGCCGCTATCTGCCGGACCTCACCAGCGACAACCGCCAGCGCCGCGAGATGGCCGAGCGGATGGCGCTCAACGCCCCGATCCAGGGCACCGCCGCCGACATCGTCAAGATCGCGATGCTGAAGGTCGACGCCGCGCTGACCAAGGAGAAGCTCGCCTCGCGGATGCTGCTCCAGGTGCACGACGAAATCGTGCTGGAGATCGCCCCCGGCGAGCGGGAGCGGGTCGAGGAGCTGGTGCGCCGTGAGATGGTGGGCGCCTTCCGGCTGAGCGCCCCGCTGGACGTTTCGGTTGGATCCGGTGCCGACTGGGAGTCGGCGGCTCACTGAGAGATCCACTGACGCGGTGTTCGCACCGGTGGCTGCGGGCCATAAGCTGTCGTAGTGTCACCAGAGTTGACGCGCGGGGGAGCGCGAGGGGTTTCTACGGGAGGGGCACACGGATGGCACCGTTTATCAGCCGGCGACTGCGCAAGGGGGCGGCCACGACGGCGGTGGCGGCAGCCGCGATGGCCGCCCTCACCGCGTCTCAGGCGCCCGGGGTCGTCAGTACCGACCACGGTGACCGGAACCAGGAGCAGCGGGCCGGGGAGCCGGCGCCGGACGACACCCCCATCGACGGCGGTTCGTCGTACCACACCGATCTGCCACCGCTGGTGACCCCCGACAAGCCGGGCTCCTCGACCGATCTGCCCGGGCTCCCCGGGGGCAGCAGCATCAAGCCCGAGGCGGGCATACCCGCCAGCGTCCTGGCCGCCTACAAGAAGGCCGAAGCGGCCCTGCGGGAGTCCAACCCCGGCTGCAACCTGCCCTGGCAGCTGCTCGCCGCGATCGGCAAGGTCGAGTCCGGCCAGGCCCGCGGCGGCAATGTGGACGCGGGCGGCACCACCGTCTCGCCCATCCTCGGCCCGGTCCTCGACGGCAACGGCTTCGCCCTGATCAAGGACACCGACGGCGGCGCCTACGACGGCGACAGCGCCCATGACCGGGCCGTGGGCCCGATGCAGTTCATCCCGTCCACCTGGGCCAGCTGGGGCCGGGACGGCAACGGCGACGGCAAGAAGGACCCGAACAACATCTACGACGCGGCCCTCGCCGCCGGCAGCTACCTCTGCGCGGGCGGCCGCGACCTGTCCGTCAAGGCCCATCTGGACCGCGCGATCCTCGGCTACAACCACTCGCAGGAGTATCTGAACACCGTCCTGTCGTGGTTCGAGTACTACAAGCGCGGCACCCATGAGGTCCCCGACGGCGCCGGTGTGCTGCCCGCGAACGGCGGCTCCGGCGGCGGCTCGGGCTCGGGGAACAAGGGCTCGGGCAAGGACGGCGGAAAGGGCAAGGACCAGGGGAAGGGCAAGGAGGAGAACGCCCACACCCTGCCCAAGCCCAGCGACGAGAACGGCAACTCCACCCCCACCCCGACCCCCAAGCCCGGCTCCGGCGACGAGACCCCCGGCTCCCCGACCCCGAAGCCCCCGACCACCCCGCCGCCCGGCACCCCGAGCGGCCCCGGCAAGCTCACCGCCGTCGGCGCCAGGGAGCTGTCCGCCACCGCGGGCACCCACTTCGCCCGGTCGCCGCGGGTCAAGGCGGTGGACGCGGCGGGCAAGCCGGTGGCCGGCGTGCGGGTGAGGTACGAGATCCTCGGCGAGACCGGCGCGCGCTTCATCGGCCTCGTCAGGTCCGCCACCGTGCCGACCGGCGCCGATGGCACCGCCACCGCGCCGAAGCTGCACGCGGGGGAGAAGACCGGCGCCTTCACCGTGCGCGCCACCGCCGTGGGGCAGGAGGTCGCCCCGGTCGAGTTCGCCGCGACCGTCAAGGCCCGTCCGGTGCCGCAGGCCGACGCGCTGGCCCGGCTCGACGACAAGGAGCTCACGGCCCCGGCCGGCGGCTCGTTCGCCGGCCCGCTCACCGTCACGGCCACCAACAAGGGCAAGGCCACGGCGGGTGTGCCGGTCACCGCCACCATGATCACCTCGGCCGAGCACCCCGACCCGGCCGACAAGGGGCCCTACTTCCTGGACGGTGCGGGCAAGCCGGTCCGCGCCCTGACCGCCCTGAAGACCGACGCCTCCGGACAGCTCACGCTGCCGGAGATCCGCACCGGTGACCAGGCCGGCACCTTCCTGCTCCGTCTCACCACGGAGGGCGGCGCGGTCCTGGACGTCGAGCTGACGGTCACCCAGGCCGACGCCTCGTAAAGCGCGCGCCCCTCCGCACCACCGGCAGCTCCCCCGCACCGCCCCTGAGCCCCCACCGGGCCCGGGGGCGGTGCGGCGCTTTCCCGCCTTCGTGTTCTCATCTGCGGCCCCCGTTGCTACGGTGCCCCCTCCCTGACGACGCGTCAGGCAGCGCCTGCTGCCGGACCCTCGAGGAGGCCCCGTATGCGCGCCCTCGCCGCCGCCGCGATCGGACTCGCCGCCGCCCTCGCCCTCGTCCTCGCGGTGACGGCCATCGGCGCCCCCAGCGGGGAGACCTCCCCGAAGCCCCTGCTCACCACCGTCCCCGAGCACCCCTGAGGGAGGGACGACCGCCATGCGCCGCAGAGCAAGCCTGGTACTGCTGGCCTTCGCCGTCTTCTTCGCCGCCCTCGCGCCGCTGCTGCGCTGGTACGGCTATCCCCGGCTGGCCAAGATCCCGCCCAGCGAGTACCAGACGGCGGTCCTGGAGGCCCGCCCGGCCACCCTGCTCGACTACGGCACCATGAAGCCCCGCACCGTCTCCAAGGTCAGCATCGTGCAGACCCTGCGCGGCAATGTGGCGGCCGCCGAGAAGGTCGGCAAGGCGACCGGGCGCGACGTCGTCGTCTGGGACGCCCTGTCCTACGTCGCGGGGCCCGACGGCGCGATGGTCTCCAAGATCCCCGAGCGCTATGTCTTCGACGCCCACTCCCAGGACCCGGTGCACGCGGGCGGCGAACACGTCGACGGGGACGCGGTGCGCCGCGAGGGCATCGAGTACAAATGGCCGTTCCTCACCGAGAAGCGCGACTACCGCTACTTCGACGCCCAGACCCGCACCTCCGCCCCCATCCACTACAAGGGCACCCGGACCTTCCGCGGTCTCAAGGTCTACTACTTCGAGCAGACCATCCCCTGGACCAGGGTGCCGCTGCCCAAGACCATGCCGGTGGACGGCGTCACCCCCGAGACCGTCCGCAAGGCCGGCACCTCCCGCTGGTACAGCACCAAGCGGATGTTCTGGGTCGAGCCCACCACGGGGGCACCGGTCAACGGACAGGAGATTCACCGGGAGGAGCTGCGCGGCGGCACGCTGCTGGGCGACCGCGGCCGGGTGACCGTCTTCTCCGGCCATGTGAAGATGCGCGAGGACTACGTCCGGCACACGGTGGACCTGGTGACGTCCCAGCGCCGGCTGGTCCTTCTGCTCACCACCTGGCTGCCCGGGGGCTTCCTGGCCCTGGGGACGGCGCTGTTCGCGCTCGCCCTGCTGCTGGAGGCCCGCGGTCGCGCGGCACGTCACCAACGGTCCGTACCGGCCCTGGCGTCAACACCCGTCCCCGGGATTCGCCCGCGGTGACGAAGCCTGTAGTGATCAGGGCGGGGGCGTGGCTAGCATGCCGCGCATGCCTGGCATCACGATTGAGTTCACCGAGCAGGAGCTGGCCGAGCTGCGTGCCGAGGCGAGGGAGAAGGGCGTCGAGGTCGGGCGGCTGGCGCACGACATACTGACCGAGGACGTGGTGCGGCGGCGTCAGAAGCAGCGCTTCGTCGAGGGCGCGGTGAGGTTCGCGCTGGAGTACAAGGCCGAGTTCGAGCGGGAGTTCCCGCACGGCATGCGGTGATCCTGTATGTCGACGCCGGCTGGGTGCTGAACGTTCAGGTCGAGGTCTCCCCGGTGAACACCCCGGTCCGGGACTGGGGCGCGCTGCACTGCATGACCGAGCGCCACCGCTACGAGCGGTTCGCGGGCGAGCCCTATTACGAGGAGGCGGCGGCCCGCGCCGCGACCTTTCTGCACACATCGCTGATCCTCGAGCCGTTCTCCGACTACAACGCCACGATCGGCGCGGCCTGCGCGCAGATGTACATGGAGGAGTCCGGAGAGCCGATCACGCCTCCGCCGGGCGGCATGGTGGAGCTGGTCCGCGACATACGGGAGATCAGCGGGTTCCGGCTGGGCGAAACCGCCCGCCGGCTGCGCGACTGGGCCGACTGAGCGGCACGGCGGCCCAGGGCTCAGCGGCGGGCGCTGGTCCGCCGGGTCGGCTCGGCCGTCGTCGGGTCCTCCGGCCACGGATGCCTGGGGTACCGGCCGCGCAGCTCGGCCCGCACGGAGTGGTAGCCGTCCTTCCAGAACGACGCCAGATCGGCGGTCACCGCCGCCGGACGCCCCGCCGGGGACAGCAGATGCACCAGCAGCGGCACCCGCCCGCCCGCGATCCGGGGCGCCTCCTGCCAGCCGAACAACTCCTGCAGCTTCACCGCCAGCACGGGCCGGTCCCCGCCGTAGTCCACCCGCACCCGCGAGCCGCTCGGCACCTCGATCCGCTCCGGCGCCAGCTCCTCGAACCGCGCCGCCTCGCCCGTGGCCCACGGCAGCAGCCGGGCCAGCGCCGCTCCGGCGTCCACCCGCTCCAGATCGGCACGTCCACGGGCCCGCGCCAGCTCCGCCCCGAGCCAGTCGTCCAGGCGCTCCAGCAGCGCCGCCTCGGAGACATCCGGCCACGCCCCGCCCAATGCGCGGTGGAGGAAGGCCATCCGCTGCCGTACCGCCGTGGCCCGCGCCGACCAGCGCAGCAGCCCCGTCCCCTCGCGGCGCAGCCCCTCCAGCAGCGCCTGCCGCACCGCCTCCGGAGCGGGGTCGGTCAGCGGACGGGACACCAGCTCGATCGCGCCGAGCCGGGTCACCCGGCGCGCCAGCACGTCCCCGTCGGCCCAGCGGACCTCCGCGCCGTCCGACGCCAGCGCCGCGGCCGCGGTCCGCGCGGTGTACTCGTCGGTCACGGCCGCGAGCCGCACCCGCGCCGACGCGGAGGCCACCGGCCGGTCCGCGACGGCCACCGCGAGCCACGGCGCTCCGCCCAGCCGGGAGCCGTCGCCCAGCTCCGCGCCCGTCCCGGCGGCCATGAGATACGCCCGCTCGCCCCGCCGCCGGGCCACCCGCTCCGGAAACGCCAGCGCAGCCACCAGCCCGGCCACCGCGTCATCGCCGCGCGCCGGCCCGCCGCCACCCGGCCGGCCGTCCGGACGCGCGGTCCCCCTCGCGGTCCAGGTGGCGGTCAGGGCCTGTTCCAGCCGCCGGGCCTCCTGGCGCCAGCGGGCGGCGTAGGGGTCGCCGCCCCGGCGGGCGGTACGCCAGGCGGCGGCCAGGTCGTCGCCGTACTCCCTCGGGGGCTCCTCGCTCAGCAGGGCCACCACCTCGGCCGCCCGGCGCGCGCCGACCTCCTCCGCGCCGTCGATGAGCGCCCGCGCGAGGCGGGGGTGGAGGCCGAGACGGGCCATCCGGGCGCCGCGTTCGGTGGCGCGGCCGGCGGCGTCCACGGCGCCGATCGCGGTCAGCGTCTCGCGCGCCGCCGCCATCGCCCCGGCCGGCGGCGGATCGAGCAGGGCCAGACCCGAGGCGTCCGGATCGCCCCAGCAGGCCGCCTGCAGCGCGAAGGCCGTGAGATCCGCACCGGCGATCTCCGGGGACGGGAAACGCGGCAGCCGGGTGTCCTCCGCCTCCGGCCAGCAGCGGTAGACCACCCCGGGCGCCTCGCGCCCCGCACGGCCCGCGCGCTGCCGGGCCGCGGCCCGTGACGCCCTGACGGTCGTCAGCGCGCTCAGGCCGCGTGCGTGGTCCATCCGGGGCTCCCGCGCCAGCCCGCAGTCCACGACGACCCTCACCCCCGGCACGGTCAGGCTCGACTCGGCGACCGAGGTGGCCAGCACCACCCGCCGCCGTCCGCCCTCCGCGCCCGCGAGCACCGCCTCCTGTATGGCGGCGGGCGCCCGCCCGTGCACTTGCAGGACCTCCGCCCCGGCGAGCCCGCCCAGCTTCCCGGCCACCCGGGCGATCTCCCCGACGCCCGGCAGGAAGCACAGCACATCGCCCTCCCGCTCGCGCAGCGCCCGCCGCACCACGGCCGCGACGTGGTCCAGCAGGGCGGGGTCCACCCGCATCCCGTGCGGCGGCTGCACCGGGCGCTCGGGCGGCGCCCACACCACCTCCACCGGATGGGACACACCGGGTGCCGAGACGACCGGCGCGGGCTCCCCGGGGGCCTTGCCGCCGTCCGGCCCGCCGTCGCCCAGCAGCCGCGCCCAGCCCTCCGCGTCCGTCGTCGCCGAGGCGGCGACCAGCCGGAGGTCGGGGCGCAGCGCGGCCCGGACGTCCAGCAGGAAGGCGGCGGCGGTGTCGGCGTCCAGATGGCGCTCATGGCATTCGTCGAGGACGACCACGTCCACGCCGGTCAGCTCCTGGTCGCGGTGGAGCCGCTGCACCAGCACACCGGTCGTGACCACCTCGACCAGGGTCCCGCGCCCGGCCTGCCGCTCGCCGCGCACGGTGAAGCCGACCCGTTCGCCCGTCCGCTCGCCCAGCAGCCACGCCATCCGCCGCGCGGCGGCCCGCGCCGCGATCCGCCGGGGCTCGGCGACCAGCACCCGGCGCACCGGGCCGCCGCCCACCAGCCCGGCGAGCACCAGGGGCACCAGCGTCGTCTTACCGGTCCCCGGGGGCGCGCACAGCACGGCGACCCTGCGGTCGTCGAGCGCGCGCAGCAGCTCGGGCACGGCTTCCCGCACGGGCAGGCGGTCGAGGGCCCCGGTGCGCCGGTCGGTGGGGATGGTCACGGCCGGTGCCTCAGTCCCGCTCGCATACGAAGATCGCCGTGCCCGGGATGAGGCTCCCCCGCAGCGGGGACCAGCCGCCCCACTCCTGGTGGTTCCACGCGGGCCATTCCGGTTCGACCAGATCGACCAGGCGGAAGCCCCCGGCCACCACGTCCCGCACCCGGTCGCCCAGCGTCCGGTGGTGCTCCACGTAGACGGCCCGGCCCGACTCGTCCTGTTCCACATAGGGCGTGCGGTCGAAGTAGGAGGCGGCGACGGACAGCCCCTCGGGCCCCGGTTCGTCGGGGAACGCCCAGCGGATCGGATGCGTCACCGCGAAGACCCAGCGCCCGCCGGGCCGCAGCACCCGGCGCACCTCGCGCATCACCCGCACCGGCTCGGCCACGAACGGCACCGCCCCGTACGCCGAGCAGGCCAGGTCGAAGGAGCCGTCCCGGAAGGGCAGGGCCGTGGCGTCGGCCTGCACCAGCGCGACCCCCGGCCCGCCGGAGGCGGCGGCCTCCGCGTCGATCCGCCGCGCGTGCCGCAGCTGCCGGTAGGACAGGTCCAGCGCCACCGGCCGCGCCCCCTGGGCGGCCAGCCAGCGGGCGCACTGCGCGGCGCCCGCGCCCACCTCCAGCACATCGCGCCCCTTGAGCGCCTCCGCCGGACCCAGCAGCCCGGCCTCCGCCTCGTCCAGCCCCTCCGGGCCCCATACGAACCGGTCGTCGCCCAGGAAGGCGCCGTGCTCCTCCTGGTACTCGTCCGCGTTGCGGTCCCACCACCCCCGGCTGGCCCGGCTGCTCTCGGTGTCGTCGGCGATCCGGCGGGTGGCCGTCGGCTCGGCGGCCTCGCCCGTGGTGCTGGGCTCGTGTTCTTGGACCATTGCGCGCGTCGTCGTACTCTCTGTATCGACCTGTGGCTGCGGGGCACGGTAAGGGCCGCGCCGCAGTACGGACCATGCAAATTGCCGGGTTTGGGGCGTTAATCCCCGCGTGTGCTCTTCGTGCATTGACCCTGCCCGGCTGCCCCCGTATGCTACAAGTTGCGCTGCGGGCCTGTGCGCCTCGGACGGAGCAGGCCGCACTCGCATCTGTTGTATGTCCCCTCGGTTGTCGAGGCGCTTAACCTTTTCGATCACTCGGAAATCGGAAAGACTGAACGCCTCCTTGGCTGTCCGGCTTCGGCAGTGCGATAAGGGTCCTTGGCGTAGCAGTACCTACGACTTCATGTCCGTACCGGAGCCCTTTTCCACATGACGAGCAGCACCGAGGCAACCCGCACCACCCCGCAGGTGGCGGTAAACGACATCGGTTCCGAGGAAGCCTTCCTCGCCGCGATCGACGAGACGATCAAGTACTTCAACGACGGCGACATCGTCGACGGCGTCATCGTGAAGGTCGACCGGGACGAGGTCCTGCTCGACATTGGTTACAAGACCGAAGGCGTCATCCCCTCCCGGGAACTGTCGATCAAGCACGACGTCGACCCCAACGAGGTCGTGGCCGTCGGCGACGAGATCGAGGCCCTCGTTCTCCAGAAGGAGGACAAGGAAGGCCGCCTGATCCTCTCGAAGAAGCGCGCCCAGTACGAGCGCGCCTGGGGCACCATCGAGAAGATCAAGGAAGAGGACGGGATCGTCACCGGTACCGTCATCGAGGTCGTCAAGGGTGGTCTCATCCTCGACATCGGCCTCCGCGGCTTCCTCCCCGCCTCCCTGGTCGAGATGCGCCGCGTCCGCGACCTTCAGCCCTACGTGGGCAAGGAGCTCGAGGCGAAGATCATCGAGCTCGACAAGAACCGCAACAACGTGGTCCTGTCCCGCCGCGCCTGGCTGGAGCAGACCCAGAGCGAGGTCCGCCAGACCTTCCTCACCACCCTGCAGAAGGGCCAGGTGCGCTCCGGCGTCGTCTCCTCCATCGTCAACTTCGGCGCGTTCGTGGACCTGGGCGGCGTGGACGGTCTCGTCCACGTCTCCGAGCTGTCCTGGAAGCACATCGACCACCCGTCCGAGGTCGTCGAGGTCGGCCAGGAGGTCACGGTCGAGGTCCTGGACGTCGACATGGACCGCGAGCGCGTCTCCCTGTCGCTCAAGGCGACCCAGGAAGACCCGTGGCAGCAGTTCGCCCGGACCCACCAGATCGGTCAGGTCGTCCCGGGTAAGGTCACCAAGCTGGTGCCGTTCGGTGCGTTCGTCCGCGTGGACGAGGGCATCGAGGGCCTGGTCCACATCTCCGAGCTGGCCGAGCGCCACGTGGAGATCCCGGAGCAGGTCGTCCAGGTCAACGACGAGATCTTCGTCAAGGTCATCGACATCGACCTCGAGCGCCGCCGCATCAGCCTCTCGCTGAAGCAGGCCAACGAGTCCTTCGGTGCCGACCCGTCCGCGGTCGAGTTCGACCCGACCCTGTACGGCATGGCCGCGTCCTACGACGACCAGGGCAACTACATCTACCCCGAGGGCTTCGACCCCGAGGCCAACGACTGGCTCGAGGGCTACGAGAAGCAGCGCGAGGAGTGGGAGCGCCAGTACGCCGAGGCGCAGCAGCGCTTCGAGCAGCACCAGGCGCAGGTCATCAAGTCCCGCGAGGCCGACGAGCAGGCCGCTGCCGAGTCGGGCGGCGCCGCCCCGTCGCAGGGCGGGCAGGCGTCCGGTGGCGGTTCGTACTCCTCGGAGTCGGCCGACAACTCCGGCGCCCTGGCCTCGGACGAGGCGCTGGCCGCGCTGCGCGAGAAGCTGGCCGGCGGCCAGAGCTGATCACCGGCCGCTAGCGGCACCAGCTGAATCGGTGCCGCTAGTCGGCACCAGCTGAATCGGTAAGGCCCGCTCCCTTGGGGAGCGGGCCTTACGCA
>NZ_BBOX01000116.1 GCF_001553455.1 Streptomyces hygroscopicus subsp. hygroscopicus | reverse complement strand
AAGTGAAACGCGAAGGTTAGATACCGGCGTCGGTGCTGAGCGACGTACTGGGCATCTCTGTCACCTGCGCGGCGGCCCGGTCCCACGACGCCGGCAACACGAGACTCGGCTACAGGGCAGACATCGCCCGCAGGAAACGCTGACGATCACCCCATTCACCCGCAGTCGGCCATCTCGTCGGTGCGGCCCTGCTGCCCGGCCCGGCTGCATGGACCGGAACTCAGGCGGTGTCTGCGTGCCGCGTCGCACGCTCCTGAGTCCGGCCCGCGCTGTCAGGGCTGGGGGCGGAGGTCGATGACGACCTTGCCGCGGACGTGCCGGGCCGCCTGGAGCTCGACGGCCGTGCGGATGTCCTCGACAGGGTAGGTCGCTGCCAGGGGTACACGCAGGCGGCCGGCCGCGACAAGGCGCGCGATGCCCTCAAGAGCGTCGGGCGCGGCGTTGGCGCCGTTGGCGGCGGGAACGCCGTCGACCTGGCCCGCGATGGTGCAGATGCGGTCGTCCGGGACTCCCAGCTCGCGCGCGACGTGCACCGTGTCCGTTCCGTGCAGGTCCAGGGCTGCGGTGACGGCGCCCGCACCGAGGTCGCGGACCCTGTCGGCCAGGCCCTCGCCGTACGCGACCGGCTCGGCGCCGAGGCTTCGCAAGTACTCCGCAGACGACGGCGAGCCGGTCCCGATGACACGCGCGCCTGCGATCCGTGCCAGCTGGACTGCGAACACTCCGACTCCGCCGCCGGCGCCGCCGATCAGCACCGTGTCGTCTGGACCGAGGTCAAGGACGTCGAGAGCGGCGGACGCGGTGCTGCCCGCGATCGCAAGCGTGGCGGCGGTGCGGTCGTCAACGCCGTCCGGGGTGTGGTGGGCGATGCCGCTGGCGATGTTCCCGTCCGCATCGAGGACGACATGGTCGGCGACCGCCCGGGACAGGGCCGTCCCGAACACGCGGTCACCGACCGCGTAGCCCCTCGCGCCGCCACCGACCTGGTCCACGGCTCCGGCGTAATCGGTCCCGAACCCACAGGGCAGGCTCAGACCGAACCGTGCCGCAGTCTCGGCATCGGAAGTCATGAACCAGTCCATCGGGTTCAGCCCGGCCGCTGACACACGGATGCGGATCTGCCCGTCGCCCGCCTGGGGCTCAGGCACGTCCTTGAGGGCCAAGACCTCCGGGCCGCCGAACGAGTCGAGCAGAACAGCCCTGCTCACGCCGTCTCGGAGTGTGTTGCCGTGTTGCTGCATGTCCTATTCGCTTCCTCGTGTTCGTGGAGCCACCCGAAGCGGACTATGCTCCGTTTATGGCACCCAGCATAACCGGAGCGTGATCCGTTTGACGAGTTCGAAGCCACGAGCGACGCGAGCCGACGCCGCCCGCAACCGCGATCAGCTGCTCGAGGTCGCGACACGCATGCTCGCCTCGCCCGACGCCGAGACATCCCTGCGCGCCATCGCCCGCGAGGCCGGTGTGGGCATCGGGACGCTCTATCGCCACTTCCCGACCCGCGAGTCCCTCGTGGAGGCCGTCTACCGCGACCAAGTCGTCCGCCTCACGAACGGCGCCCACGACTTGCTCGCCAACCAGGCCCCGGCCGTTGCGATGCAGCGACCAGCGGCCGGCCCCGGGACAGGGGTTCAGAGGCCGCTGATCTCCGGTCCTGTGGTGGTGCGGGCGGCGGTGGCCAGGAGCACGGCCAGCTCGTGGGTGTGGTCGACGGTTCGTTACAGCGCATCGATCAGCTCGGGGCTGAGTCCGTTCGCGCGGGCCCCGGCGAGGTGTCCCTCGAGGAACAGGACCTCGGCGAGGATGCGGCCGCGGGCATCCAGCAGGCCGGGCTGGACAGCCAACGCACTGCGACGGCCTCGTGCAGCAGGCACGAGGCATCACCGTCGCGGTCTGGCTCGAGTCGGTCGGCAGCCCGGGCGGCGGCAGTGAGCAGCTGCGCCAGGGTGCGGAAGAGGCATTCCTGCGAGTCGGCTTCGCGGTGGAGCTCGCGCACGATCTCCGCGAGTTCCTGGGCAGTGATGTCGTCGCTGGTGAGGTCGTCCTCGAGCTACTGGAGAGCGAGCATCACGATGCAGGCCGATGCGCAGGCACGGTCAACACGGGCCCGGGTGGTCACGGCGGCCACCGTTCAGATCAGGCCGCAGGCGGCGGCCAGCAGCAGGGGCCAGAGCCGCCAGGCTCAGGTCGACCGCGTACCGCAGCTGGCGGAACTTGCCGACGGCGATGCCGGACATGGCGCGGATACGGGCAGCGCGGGTCCCGCCCTGCATGCCCGCGATAGTCTCATCGTCGTCCAGGCGCGCCCAGTAGCGGAAGGATGCGCGGTCATGGCCGCGCAGGCGGGGCCTCACGACCAGGAGCAGTAGAACGGCGGCCGCGCCCAACGCGAGGACGGCGCCGGTGAAGGCGAGCAGTAAGGACGCCTTGCCGTCCGTCCGGCCGGCCGATCTCGCTGGCGACCGAGGCACAGGCGTTGTCCAAGTTCTTGTCCATGACGGCGGCGGGGCCATGAGGGTCGTCATGGGCAGGTTCTCCTCGTCGTGACGTGAGCAGGGGCGGCCCGCGTGGTAGTGCGGGCCGCCTCGATGGCTTCGGTGCGTCGGTGCGTCAGAACGGAACTTCGTCCGGCCAGGCCGGGAGGAGCAGGAGCCGGATGCGTGAAGGCACCGCCGGTCCACGGGCCGCCCTCGCCGTGGCAGTGCGGGCAGTTGGGCCAAGGCCGGGCCGTGATCTCGATGCGGTGCCGGTCGGCGCAGAGCTTGAGGTGACTGGCCTTGAGCACGGCGGCCATCGCCGCGGCGAGCGGGACGGCGAGCAGCAGGGCGGGGGCGGACGGCTGGTGGTCACGTCAGCGGGATGGCGCGGCAGGCGGCGGCGTGGCTGTTGGCGTCCGGCCGGATGCGGAACAGGTAGTCCTGCTCCGGCCGGTCGGAGGAGTCGCCGCAGCCATGGCAGTTCCAGCGGTTCTTGCCGGAGTGCTGACCGGGGCCGGTGACGTCCACGTGCGAGCCACCGACCGTCATGAACCGGATCAGCAGATCCTTGGGGCCGTCCGGCTCGGTGAAGGCGGCAAGGGTGGCGGTGCTCATTGGCTGGTGTCCTCTCCGGTCAGGCGGCCAGACGGTGCGTGGCCGCGGAGGTCGTGTAGGTGTCGGGGCTGGGCTCGAAGCCCTGGTGGCAGGGTCGCAAACGCCCTGGATGCGCAGAGGATTGGCGCACACCGCTTGGTTCGTACTTGCGGTATTCCTCGGTGGCTTTGCTGACGAGATGCGACGGCGGATGGTCCCGTCCTCACCAGAGGCCATGCGCCGACTCACCTGCGAGCCCACCGCTCTCGCCCCGGGCGCCCATCGGCATCCGGCCACTTGATTGGCCGCACAACAGGAGTGTGATGCGGATCATGTGCCCGGCGTAGAGGTGCTATGGCTGCCCAGCCGACGCGGTCCGATGACCAGCCGCCCCACCCCTCTGTCGGAGCCACGGCGACCCTCGCCGGGAGCCCTTCGTACCCCCACTACGACGGCCGTTTTCCACAGTTCAGGGGCCGTCTGAGCTCGTTTGGCAAGGCCTGGCTCAGCTCCAGCACCACGATTACCGTGTCGCAACATGCTGCAGCTCATCGAACCCACGACCAGCCTCTACACGGAGTTCCAGGACTGCCGTGCCGACTGGGGGCCTGGCCTGCACGAGGACGGCTTCGGCATCGAGCCAACCGACGAAATCGATTCATCAGTCGGCTTCGCCGCCTGGGTGGACCGGATGCTGCGCCAACACCATCCGGCGGCCCAGCCGTGCCCGGACCATCCCCACGGATCGCACCGATGGATCGTCTCGGACGGCCGGGTCCTCGGGGGTATCGCCATTCGGCACCACGACGACGCCTTGCGGGGACACATCGGCTATGGAGTCCGACCCACCGCGCGCCGACGCGGCGTGGCGACCTGGGCACTCCGCGAGATGCTCCACGAGGCCCGGCACATCCGGGGGTTGAACCGGGTGCTCCTGGTCTGCGCCGCGGACAACCGTGCCTCAGCGCACACGATCGAGCGCTGCTGTGGCGCCCTGGAGTCCATTCGCGACGGGGACTTCGGCCCGCATCGGCGATACTGGATCAAGTTGCCGCACTCGTGAGATCACCACGGACAGACGATTGCCGCAGACCACTTGTTTCGTGGCTGCGGTACTCCCGAAGCTGACGGTCAGCTCTGCTTGCACTTCCTCACCGAGACGCGCTACAACGGCACCAAGGTCGTCGCGGTCAGCCCCGACTACGCCGACAACGTGAAGTGCGCCGACGAGTGGCTCGCCCCGCACCCGGGAACTGACGGGGCGCTCGCGATGGCGATGGGGCACGTGTCCTGCGCGAGTTCCTGGTCGACCGTGACATCCCCTACTTCCGGGACTACGTGAGGACATTCACCGACGCGCCGTTCCTGGTGACCCTGCGCGAACACGAGCGCGGGTTCGTCCCGGGCGGCTTCCTCACCACCGCCGACCTCCGTTCCGATCTCGGCTCCGGCCTCGGCTCCGGCCTCGGCTCCGGCCTCGGCTCCGACGAGGAACACGCGGCGCTGCGCCCGTTACATGCGCGCACGCGTCCTCGGCGAGCCGGGCGACGAGGCCGCGCTGAGGGCTGTGGGCCTCACCCTGCGGGACACGGAGGATCTGCAGCGGCTGCTCGCCGTCGCGAAGTACGCCGACCGATATGTCGTTCCCACGGCGCACAAGGAGGACGCGGCGCGCGCCCTGCTGCTGCGGCTGTGCTCTCTGCTGCTGCAGTACCCGGACCGTGAACTCGTCGCGGCACGGGCGGCGTTGGCGGCAAGCGTGAGCGCGCTGCCGTCCTGGACGAGTTCGTCGTTGACCCAGCGACGAGTTCGTCGTTGACCCAGCATCGCAGCCGGAGCGGGGTGTCCGGGGCGGTCTCGTCGAGGGATACCAGCGCCGGCCCGGTCGGGCCGAAACCGGGGTAGCTCTTGCCGAGGGAGAACTGCGGAGGGGTTCCGCTCATCTGCACATCGCGGTCGCTGAAGTCCTGCCCCACCATCACGCCCGCGACGTGCTCCCAGGCATCGGCGGCCGCGACGTGCTGTGCTGCCTTGCCGATCGACACGACGAGTTCGACTTCCCAGTCGACCGATGGTCCGGTGAGGTGGACCGTACCGGCAGGGCCGGTCAGGGAGCTGGTGAACTTGGTGAATACCGAAGGCATCCCCTTGGCTGCCTCGAGGCCGGTCTCCGCCGCGTGTTCGGCGTAGTTGAGCCCGATGGCGAAGACCTGGCGCGGACGGGGAACCGGCGCGCCCAAGTCCTCGCGTCGATACGGCGCGGCGGGGTGGACACCGTCGGTGCGGACCCAAGTGCGGAAGGCATCCCAGTGGGCGAAGAGATCCATCGGATCGGGACCGAACCGCCCGCCGCTGGCCCGGGCGGTGTCGATCGCGCCCGGGCCGCTCAACAGGTGGGCGCGGCCGTTGAGATTGGCGATGCGCATGAAACCCTCTCCCTGGGTATGAGGGCGCGGATGATCAGACGGCGGTCTCGGCGGTCGCGGTCAGCACCGCGCGGCCCAGGACGTGGCCGGATATGCGGAAGCCCAGCAAGGCGGGCGTGGTGTTCGCTTCCACACCGATGTCCTCCACGTCGAGGGCCTGCACCACGATGAAGTAGCGGTGCGGGCCGTGACCAGCAGGTGGCGCGGCGCCGATGAACCGGGCCGCTCCCGCGTCGCCGGGGAGTCGCACGGCACCAGGCGGGAGCAGTTCGCCCGTGCCGTTGCCCGCGTCACTCGCCGGCTCGGTCACGGAAGCGGGGATGTTCGCCACCGACCAGTGCCAGAAGCCGGAACCGGTAGGGGCGTCCGGGTCGTACACCGTCACCGCGTAGCCCTTCGTGCCCTCCGGCGCGCCGGACAGGCCAGCTGCGGGGACACATCCCCTCCGCCGGGGACACCGAAGATGACCGACCACTGAGCGAGGGGCAGGGGCTCGCCATCGCTGACGTCCTCGCTGCTGAGCGTGAAGCTCGGAACCTCGGGCAACCGCGCGAAGGGATCGTTGACGTACATGGGGACTCGCCCTCACGTTCGCGGCACCGTGCGGCGGGCCGTCCCGCCCCGGCGTGTGGTGGGGGTGGGGTTCAGGGGACCAGG
This sequence comes from Streptomyces hygroscopicus subsp. hygroscopicus, assembly GCF_001553455.1. Classification (GTDB taxonomy): domain Bacteria; phylum Actinomycetota; class Actinomycetes; order Streptomycetales; family Streptomycetaceae; genus Streptomyces; species Streptomyces hygroscopicus. Next base: position 77,947 of record NZ_BBOX01000116.1, on the reverse strand, counting down.
ATCGCGCGGCCTCTGACCCGGTCGTGGGCGAGGTCGTCCAGCGCTTCCGCCGCCGCGTCCAGCGGGTACTTCTTGGTGTGCAGGGTGACCCTGCCGGACTCCACGAGGGCCATCAGCTCCACGAGGTCGTTGTAGGTGCCGACGATGTTGCCGACCACCTGTTTCCCGCCGGCCACCAGGTCGAGGGTGGGAATCCGCAGTTCGCCTCCATAGCCGATGACGTATTGGGATCCGGCCGGGGCGGTCATCGCAAAGGCGTCGTTCTCCGCGCCATGCTCGGCGACGAAGTCGAAGACCACATCGCCGCCCCGGCCCCCGGTGAACTCCCTGACGGCCTCGACGTGATCGTCGCCGGCCGGCACGGTCGCGTCCGCACCGAGCTCCTCGGCCAGCTTCAGCGCCTCGGGGTTGCGGTCCACCACGATGATCTTCGCGGCGGTGAGGGCGGCCACGGCCTGGATGCCGATGTGGCCGAGCCCGCCGGCGCCCTGTATGACGGCGACCGTGCCCGGGTGGAGCAGTGGGACGGCCTGCCGCACCGCGTGATAGGCGGTGATCCCCGCGTCGGCCAGCGCCGCCACGTCGGCCGGGTTGGTGTCCGGGTTCAGCTTGACGCAGCCGCGCGCCGTGGTGCGCAGGTACTCGGCCATGCCGCCGTCGTGGTTCGACACTCCGGGGAAGACCGCGTCGGAGCACTGCATGTCCCGGCCGGCCCGGCAGGCCAGGCACAGCCCGCAGGACGGCTGGGGGTGCAGGATCACCGTGTCGCCGACCTTGACGTTGGTGACCGCCTCGCCGACCTCCTGTACCCAGCCGGCGTTCTCGTGGCCGAGCGTGTAAGGGAGTTGCGGCCCCATCGCCTCGGCCCACTGCCCCTCGATGATGTGCAGATCGGTGCGGCAGACGCCGGCGCCACCGATCTTCACGATCACATCCAGCGGGCTGGAGAGCGTCGGCTCCGGTACGTCCTCCACCGTCGGCGGCTTCTGGTAGTCGTGCAGCCGCACAGCGCGCATGAGTTCTCCTTGATCGGTGTGAGGGAATCAGCTGACCGGCGAGAGCGATCCCGCGGGTTCGGTAGAGGTCCGGCTCCACCTCTCGGGCGCCTCCACCGCGGGCAGCCGCATCCGGCCCAGCAGCTTGTTGACCTTCTCCAGCGCGCCCTCCGGCCGCCGGCTGATCAGGTAGTCCAGCGACTCGGGCAGGGCCAGGGCGACGACCACGAGGATGGCGAAGGTGAGCACGGCACCGACGAGGAAGCCGGCTCGCCAGCCGTATTCGGACGTCACCAGCACGGCGACCGAACCGCCCAGCATCCCGCCGACCGGCAAGCCGGTCCCGTACAGGGCGATCATCGTGCCCCGGAAGCGCCGTGGTGAGTACTCAGTGATGATCACGGGGAGACCGGCCACCATGCCCCCGGCACCGAGTCCCGTCAGCAGGCGGCACACTCCCAGGAACCAGAAGCCGGTGCTCACCGTCGCGAGGAGCATGCCCACGGCGCAGACAGCCAGGCAGATCAGCGTGTGCGGCCGCCGGCCGATCCGGTCGGAGAGCGGAGCGATGAGGGCCGAGCCGAGTGCCATACCGACGAGGCTGCTGCTCAACAGCAGTCCGACCTGGGACGCGGTGAGCGACCACTCCTTGGCGATTCCTGACGCCGCGAACGCGATCACCAGGACGTCGAAACCCTCGAAGAGGTTGATGACCAGGCACATCCCGACGACCCCGGCCTGAAACGCGGTCATTCTCGAGCGATCTATCGATTCTCTGATCGACGACATGATGGCTCGTTCTCACTGACGACAGGCTGTGGCGTCGAGTTCGACCAGCAGGTCCGCGCGGACCAGTCCCTTGACGATCAGCAAGGTGTTCGGCGGATGCCCACCGTCCGGGTAATGCTCGGCGAAGAACTCCTCGCGCGCCGCATAGAACCCGGCGACATGGTCCGAGGACGTCAGGTACGTCACGAAGCGCACCACCCCGCGCATCGACGCGCCCTGGGACTCCAGTGCGGTGCGCACGTTGGCATAGGCGCGCAGGGTCTGGCTGCGCACATCCGGCCCGGCCACGGAGTTGTCCTCGAGGAAACCGCACTGGCCGGCGACGAAGATCAGATCCCCGGCACGGGCCACATGCGCGTAGGCGCTCAGAGGATCTCCGAGACCCTTCGGGTTCTCATACGTCGGCAACGGAGGCATGGTTCCGCCTTTCTGACTTACTGAAGGAAGTGGCAGACACGGGAGCGGTTCGTGGCCCCGGCCCGGCCGGGCGCACGGCGTCCGCGCGGTGGTGTCAGGCGGTGAGGCCGGTCGCGGACGGGGCACGCGTGCCGCACGCGAGGACACGGGTGAGCGCGTCGCGCAGCACCCTGGGGTCACCGGCATGAGTGGCCCGCCAGGCGACGTGGCCGTCCGGCCGGACCAGTACCGCGCCGTCGCGGCCGATTGATACGGGCCCCAGGAGATGGGGCAGCCTCCTGACCTCCAGCGGCACTGTGCCGTCCGCGCGCAGTGCCTCGCCGGCCTGATGCCAGCCTTCGCCGTCGGGCCCGCAGACGAGCACGAACGAGGTGTCGAACCAGTCGATGGACGACTCTGTCTTCTCGACGTCCATCCAGAAGTGCGGGAACCGGGCGCCGGGCCGGTCGGTTGGCCAGTAGTGGCGCGAGTCGTAGGGCGGCAGGAACGAGCCGTCATCCACGATCGCGCCGTCGCTGTAGACGTACCCCATCGACTGGCCCTCGCTGTGCAGTTGATTGTCCATGTCCAGGAGCAGGTCACGCCAGGCTTGGGGATCCTCATGGCGGTGACGGATCGCCTCGTCCATCGTGTCCATGCGTTCCTGGTTCCGTATCGCGAAGTCGGCGTTGGACTGCGCGACCGGACGGCGCTCGGACTCATAGGTGTCCAGCAGCGCGTCGCCGCCCTGGTGCGACAGCGCCATGACGAGTTTCCACGCCAGGTTGTGTACGTCCTGAACACCGGAGTTGAGTCCGTTGCCCCCAGCCGGGGGAAAACGGTGGGCGGCATCCCCGGCGAGGAACACCCGCCCTTTGCGGAAACGTTTCGTCACCTGAGCGCTCATCCGCCAGTTCATGACGTTGATCCGCTCGACATGGAGATCGGGAATCTCCCAGTATTCGCGGACGAGCTCGATCAGCCGCTCCTCGCTGATGGGCTCCTCACCCATCTCCAGCTTCTGGACCGCGAGCCAGCGATCGCCGTCCGGGCCGGTCGCCAGCACATTGACGTCCGGTCGTGACCGGTCGCTGGGACGCACCAGGAAACCGATGGCGCTGCGCACATGCGGCAGATGACCGACGTCCGCGCGGTAGTAGTGATTCGCCATGAGGTGCAGAAGCTCCGGACCATCCATCTCGATGCCCAGGAGACCGCGAACCCTGCTGTTCGCCCCGTCACAGCCGACGAGATACTGAGCGCGCACCGCGAACTCGTCGCCATCGGCGACGGATCTGACGCGCGCCGTCACACCCTCCTCGTCCTGGACGAACGACACCAGCTCGGTCAACCGGCGCACCTGCGCCCCCGGCCGCGTGGACAGCGCGTGGTCGAGCGCCTCCTCCACGGCGTCCTGAGGCACGATCGACCGCGGCGCCGGGGTGTTCACGCTCGGCGCGGGCTGCGTATAGGCCACCAGCGGCCCGTTCAGGCTCTCGCACCAACACGCCACGTCGGATTCCTGCGGCAGACCCGCCCGGCGAATTCGATCCTCGATGCCCCATACGCGAAACTGTTCCATCGTACGGGCGTGGCAACCACGGGCCTTGGGATGCGTCGTGGTCGACGCACGCCGCTCGACCAGCAGGCTCGGTACCCCGAAGCGATCGAGAAGCAGCGCCAGACTCATTCCGACCGGTCCACCGCCGACGACGAGCACGGGGACATTGATCATAGGGGTATCTCCTTTTCACCTGACGCGGACGAGACCGAATTCAGTCGACGTACGAGACTCGGTCCGCAACCCGGTCGTCGAGCTCAGGCAGAAGGAAAACGCGTTCCTGCTCGAGTGCGTCGGTACGCGCGGTGGCGAACGAGGCGGTGACTGTCCGACTGCGGTTGTAGGAAACGTGCGGGCAGAACGGCGGGATGTACAGGAAGTCTCCCTCGCCCACGATCACCTCGTGTTCCAGGTCGTTACCCCAGAAGAAATGCACGCTGCCACTGATCCCGTAGAGGGCCGACTCATGGTCGATGTGATAGTGCGCGGCCGACTTCTCGCCCGGCCGGAGGGAGGTCACGATCAGGCACAGGTGCTTCGACGGGGTGGTGATGCCGTTCACCCCGAAGAGCGCGTTGACGTGCTGTTTCGCCAGTTCCTCCTGTTCCGGGCGGACCAGGGTCACAGCTCCGTCCCAGGCAACCTTGAAGTCCATGTCAAACCTTCCCTTCCATTGATCGGTGACCATTGCGCTGTCGGGAGATCCGGGACCGGCCGGCAAGCACGGCCGGCGAGGGGCGAAAATCGCGTGTGCGAGCTCACGCATTCAGGCAGCAGTCGATTCCACAGGGTCACGCCCCTTGTTCGCTGGAGTGGGTCGGCCTACCGGCCCGAGGGAGCCGGCTCACATCTCGGGTTCTCGGGATTTACCTCGGAACTCCCTCTATCGGATGCATTCGATATCCTGCATCATCGCTCTCAAGCCCGACAAGGTGGTGTGCAAAAGCTGTACAGCTCTCATGTCACGGAGCAGTTCGGCACGCCGGCGGACACGTATGGGAGGCGCGATGAGAGCACAGAGCACCAGGGATGCCTGGGAGAGCTTCCAGTCGGGAGAGGCCACGACCGTCCGTCCGCAGATCCTCACGTCATGGCGCCGGGCACGGAGCAACGGCATCGATCCACAACGGCTGGAACTCACCCACGCGGACATCGACGCGCAGTCCCCGTTCGTGCGGGCCGCCAAGCCGGTGTTGCTCAAGATGTCCGACCTGCTGGTCGGGAGCTCGACATCACTGGCACTCGCGGACGCCGACGGAACCCTGGCCTGGCGGTGGGAGTCCGAACGTACGCTGTCGCGGGCCCTGGACCGGGCCGAGTTCGAACCCGGTTCGCGGGTGGGCGAGCCGGTGGCGGGGACCAATGGGATCGGAATGGCGCAGATGACCAACCGCACCTCGCTCGTCATCGGCGCGGAGCACTACAAAGAACCGTGGCACGCGTGGGCCTGTGCCGCCTCGCCCGTGATGGACCCGATCAGCCGCCGCGTCTTCGGCACGGTCAACGTGGCCTGTCGCGCCGAAGACGCCAACCACCTGCTTCAGGTCGCCGTCCGGACCCTCGTCGACGGGATCACCACCACGCTGCGCGAGGCGGCCACCGCCCGCCAGCGACGCATGCTCAATACGCACCTCTCGTATTGCGGCCCCGCCGCCGGCCCAGTGGTCACCATCGACCAGAGGACCATGATCGTCGACAACGCACCGACGGAACTCCAACTGGACCGGGCCGAGTTGTGGTCGATCGTGGTGGCCGCGGGCCCGTCGGCCACCGAGGTCACCCTGCACGACGGCTGGAGCGCCCGCCTCCACCCGGTCACCCAGGGACGCCTCCGCGACGGAGTCGTGCTCGTCCTCGAGCGCGACCGACGGGGCAGCTGCGCCAAGCACCACGGAATCTCGCCCCTGGCCACGCTCAGCCCCCTCGAGCAGGCGGAGTTCAAGGTCATCAACGAGACCCTCGCGGAATGCGGCGGCAACAAGTCCGAGGCCGCGGCCCGCCTCGGAATCTCCAGGGGCACGCTCTACCACCGCGTCCGGCGCTACCGGCTCGGCTGACCGACCGGCGCCCTGTCGGGTTCCCCTAGCACCCCTCTGTGGATCCCCCCAGCGCGCTTCGCCTGTGGTACTGGAGATGGTCGAGCATGGCCTCCACCGCCCGTTCGGGATCCCTGCTCGCGAAGCTGTCGACCAGATGCGCGTGCCCGGCGTCGATCCAGGGTCTGCTGGACGCGTCTTCCCTGAGGGACAGGGCGATCTGCGGAGCGGCCGCGTCGGACAGACTGGTGACGATCGACAGCAGCCGGGGCGAGCGGGCGGCGCCGTACAGGACGAGGTGAAAGCTGCGGTGGAGGAGTACCCAGCCGGCGACGTCCTCGGTGCGCGCCATTTCGCGGGCCAGCGAGCGGGCCTGCTCCAGTTCCACCTCGGTGATCCGCTCGGCGGCCCTGCGCGCCGCCATCGGGGTGAGAGTGAGCAGGAGGTCATAGACCTCGCGCATCTCCTCCTCGGCGGGTGTCAGGACCACGGCCCCGCGGTAGGAGTCGAGCTGGATCAGCCCTTCGGTCGCCAACTGCCGTATCGCTTCGCGTACGGGAGTGATGCTGAGCCCGAGACGGCCCGCCAGTTCGGACTGCACCAGTCGTGTGCCGCCGGGCAGCTCACCGGAGAGGATGGCGTGGCGCAGAGCGTCGACAACCGTTTCGTGGGCCGTCCTCTGCCTGACGTTTCCCAGCGAAGCCTGCGAGGAGGCGGAGGAGTTACCGAGGGAACCCATTCCCGAACGATACAGGATGCAGGAGCACGCCGAAGGGGCCAGACGGCCCGATGATGCATTCATGACAGCGCCGCGCCGGTCTCCTCTGTCGCTCAGCCCTGTGGCATCAGGCTCGGCGTCGCCAGACATGGGTCAGGAACCGCACGACTTCCTCCACCCTCTCCGGCGCGGAGAATTCCGGTGCCATGTGGTCCGCGCCAGGTACGACGACCAGTTCCGCGGGGATCCCCGCGGCGTCGAGGCCCTCGTACAGGCGGCGACTCTGCGCGAGACCCACCCGGTGGTCGCGATCGCCATGCATGATCAGAAACGGCGGCTTCTCGCCGCTGCGCTCGGCGAGGACCAAGGGATCGGCATCAGTCGCCAGGTCGGGTGCGTGGCGCGGGTCGAATCCCAGAAGCTGACGCACGACGGCGAACAGCGAGTCGATCTCCTGCTCCGTGTTCTCGAAGGCGTCCTCCCCCAGACGGGCCAGGTCGGCGGCGCCGTAGTGGTCGATGACTGCCGACAGCCTGCTGGACACCTGCTGGGCGTCGCCCACCGGACGGCCCAGGGGTCCGTCCCCCGCCAGGGCGGCCATCGTCATGAGGTAGGCACCCGCGGAGCTGCCCCACCCCGCGATCCGGCTCCCGTCGAGCAGGAACCGCTGGGCCTGTGTCCTGACCCAGCGGATCGCCGCCCGGATGTCCTCGGCCGGGTCCGGGAACTGCGCCTCGCCCGCGAGGCGGTAACCGACCGAGGCGACCGCGATGCCCCGCGCGGGCAGCGAATGCCACGGTCCGATCGCCTTGGACCCGCCGAGCCAGCTGCCGCCGTGGGCGTAGACGACCACCGGGTACGGCCCGGGTCCCGCCACCGGGACGTGCAGGTCGAGCAGGAGGGGACGCCAGCCCATCACGACGGCGTAGGCCACGTTGAGATAGCTCCGGGCTCCCGGGAGGGCGTCGACGGCATACGGCTCGGTCAACGACCTTGGCGCCAGGGGGTCACTGTCGATGGGCGTCGCCAACAGCTCCGACGGGTGCGGGAACGGGTCCATGGTGATGCATCATGCATGATGCATCACCAGCGTGCCAATGCCCCGTTGCCCCCCACACGGGCAGATGCGGTGCTCAGCTGGTCAGGTAGGGGTAGTCGATGTATCCCTTGTCGGTGCCGCCGTAGTAGGTGGTCTGGTCGGGTGTGTTGTACGGCCCGCCCGCTCGCAGACGCGCGGGCAGGTCGGGGTTGGCGAGGAACAGCGCGCCGAAGGAAATCATGTCGGCCGTGCCATCCTCGATGAGCGCCAGCTCCTCCGCGCTGGTGAATCCGTCCGTCGCGGGGTTGAGGATGAAGGCTCCGGAGAACTCCTTGCGGAGGATGCCGGTCAGATCGCGCGAGTTCTCGACGACGTGCAGATAGGCCAGACCGATCTCGCTCAGCCGACGGACGAGATGGACGTATGTGGGCTCGGGGTCGGGCTCCTCCACGCCGTTGTAGCCGGTTCCGGGCGACACCCGTATCCCGGTGCGCTGTGCTCCGATGGCCTCGGACACGGCCGCGGCCACCTCCGCGGCGAACCGGACCCGGCCTTCCACGGAGCCGCCCCACTCATCGGTGCGCAGATTGGAGTTGGGAGCGAGGAACTGGTGGATCAAGTAGCCGTATGCGGCGTGCAGTTCGACACCGTCGAACCCCGCCTCGATGGCGTTGCGCGCCGCCTGGGCGAAGTCCGCGATCGTCTCCCGCACTTCCTGGGAGGTCAGCTCGCGCGGGGTGGTGAAGTCCTTCATCCCGTCGAAGGTGAACAACTGGCCGGGCGCGGCGACGGCCGAGGGAGCGACCTGGACCAGCCCATCGGGCAGGAGGCCGGGGTCGCCGACCCTGCCGACGTGCGAGATCTGGGCGAAGATCGTGCCGCCCTCGGCGTGCACCGCGTCGGTGACGCGGCGCCAGGCGGCGATCTGCTCGGTACTGTGCAGCCCCGGGGTGTTGGGGAAGCCCTGGCCGACGATCGACGGCTGGGACCCCTCCGTGATGATCAGCCCGGCCGTGGCCCGCTGCGCGTAGTACGTCACCATCGAGTCGGTGGCCGTATTGCCGGGTCCGAAGGCGCGGGCGCGCCCCATTCCGGGCATGACCACGCGGTTGCGCAGGCGCAGTCCGGAGAGGTCGATCGGATCGAATGCTGTAGTCACAACTGGCTCCCGAGGATGGATGTGCGTGCTGTGCATGGCGAGCGATTTCATTGGGCGACCAACGAACTCACCGGAGCCACCATAGCCCATTCATTGGCTGGCCAATAGTTGGCCGCCCACGATAACCTTGCCCACATGACCTCAGAGCCCACGCGGACCGACGCGACGGAGGCCGGAGACGGCGGCCCCGTCAGCCAGACCCTGGCCCGCGTTTCCCGCTTGCACCGCCTCTGCGGCGGCAAGCTGCTGCGCCCCACCGGCCTCTGCTCCGGCCAGGAATTCCTGATGATGGCCCTGTGGAGGGAGGGATCGGTGCGCCAGTCGGAGCTGACGAAGATGCTCGACCTGGACCCGTCGACCGTGACCTTGATGCTGCGACGACTGGAACAGGGCGGACATGTCGTCCGCACCCGCGACCCGCAGGACCGGCGCGTCATGCTGGTCCGGGCCTCGACGGAGAGCTACGCCCTGCGGCCCAGGGTGGCGCAGGCGTGGGCACTTCTGGAGGAGCGCACCCTGGACGGGCTCGACGACGAAGAACGCGAAGCGTTCGCCAGGATCCTCTCGAAGATCGAAAAAAACCTCACGTCCACTGACGACGGCTGACGTGGCCTCGGGTGCCCGGCGTCGGTGAGTCAGGGCAGCAGCGTCAGGACCCCCGGGTGGCACTCGTGACTCGCCCACCCATCCTCGGGCTCCCTTTTCACGGAGCTTGCCCAGATTGCGCACAGCGGTCAGCACCCTGGCGGGTATCGAGCTCCCCCGGATGAGCTGCTGGCCCACCTCAACGACCTCGTGACCGGGCTGGGCGACGCGTACTACGCCACGTGCCTCTACGCCGTCTACGACCCCGTGCCGGTGTCGCCGGCAAAGACGGCAAGTGGGAGGTCCACCACAACCCCCACGACGCCCGCCAGATCTGGGCCGCCTCACCGATGGACAGCTGCACGAGATCGGCTGGATCCACCGCGACCACGTCCACCAGCCCTTCAACGACACCCTCTGGCGCTACATCCAGACCGAGGTCGAACAACGCGGGGGCCGCGAGACGCACGAAGCCGACCTCGCCGACGCGCTCCACCAGCTTCTGCGCCGCACCCGCCACCCCGCCGGGACCGAGCCCAACACCCGCCGCCGGAGAACCGCACGCTCCGGAAGTACGGCAGCACAGCTGCCCGATCTGCCAGACCAACGGCGCCCCTCGACACGGAGACCACACCGGCCCCAACCCCGGTCCCGGAGTGGAGCGAGAGCCTTGACGACCTCATCGGCATCGAGGCGGCGGCCGAGACGGACACGAGCGAGCCGGGGGCGCGGGCGTGCGGCCGGCCGAGGCAGGCGGATACGGGCTGTGGGACGCCGAAGCAGAGGCCGAGCAATGGTGAACACCCCACCAGACACGAGCGATGCGCCGCCGACAGGTCCCTGTCGGCGGCGGACCAGCCTCCCGGTACCTCGCCGAGCACCGCCGACGATGCCCCCGAGACGCAGCAGCAGTCGTTGACCACCTGGGACGGTTTCCAGGCCTTCGCCACCACCCCCGTGGCAGCCCCTCCCCCGCCCGGCGCGCCGCCCCGCCGAACGCCTGGCCTACCACTCGCGGTTCGTTACCGTGCGCACCCCGGCCATCGACATCCTCGCCAAGAACGTGCGTACCCTGATGGTCCTGGGCCGCCACCCGACGGTCACCGCATGGCCGTCCCTGATCGTCGTCGGCCCCGCCGGTGCCGGGAAAACCACCGCCCTGCTCCAGGTCGGACGCGCCTGCCACCTCGCCCACACCCGGCGCAACGGCCCCCCAGCAGCGGCCGGGCAGGTGCCCGTCGCCTACGTCCTGGTCCCGCCCGCTGCCAGCGCCAAGACCCTGGCCACCGAGTTCGCCCGCTACCTTGGCATCCCCGTCGCCGCCGGCATGTCACAGGTCCAGATCACCAACTCTGCCTGTCACACCTACACCGCCGCCCGGGTGCAGCTGGTGATGATCGACGACGTCCACCGGCTCAACCCCCGCACCACCACCGGCGCCCAGACCGCGGACCTGCTCAAAGACCTCACCGAACGCATCGGCGCCACCTTCGTCTACGCCGGCATCGACGTCACCACCACACCCCTGTTCACCGGAGTGCGCGGCGCCCAGCTCGCCGGACGCGTCTCCCTCATCGACGGTGCCGCCTTCCTCGCCCGCCTCGGCGACCAAGAGCCCTTCCGCGACCTCGCCAAAGCCATGGAAAGCGCACTCGACCTGCGCCACCACCGGCCCGGAACCCTCCCCCAGCTGGCCCCATACCTGCACGAGCGCGCCGCCAGGCCCCGAGGGTATTGCCGCCTTTGCCATCCGGCCGACGGCCCACCGCGTCCGCCCCGCCGACGGCCGTCAACTCCGCCCAAAGTACAGCCGGATTGCCCAGCGCCGTGGGCGCGCGCCGTGGCCAACTCCTGGATGGGGCAGCCCAGATGGTGTCGCGAGATCCCCCGTGAACAGCCGATGCGCAAGGACCGCCCTATTGACCATGATCGGCATGTGCTGGTCAAGCCACCCACCAGCGCCGACACCTCACCCGCTGTAACGCACCAACTCGTAAGCTGAATCGGTGCTCAAGGAAACAGATACCCAGCCACGGGGCAATGATTTCGCATGGCCGTCCGATGCCACCGGTTGGGAGCGTCTCCTGGGGACGGTGACCGATCTGCCGTGGTCGCTGCGTTTCCCGTCGCCGTCGCCGTCGGCCCCGGACGGGGGCCCAGCCGCGGTCCGGCGCCGCTGGGTCGATGACATCGCCCTGGTGGACTGGGAATCCGGCCCGTTCAGTGGTGTACGCGGTGCCCGTCAGATCGCGGAGACGGGAGACGACTACCTGATCGTCTCCATGCTGGGTGCGGGGAGCGCCGTCTTCCACCAGGGCGGTCACGACTGGTTGCTGCGCCCGGGCGATGCCCTCCTGTGGGAGAGCCGTCGTCCGGCGCGGGTGGTGGCGCGTGAGCCCGTCGTCGCGCGCAGTGTCGTGGTGCGACGGTGTCTTTTCGAGGATGCGGGGTGTTGGGTGCGCGTGGGCGACCCGGCGTGTGGCCCGGTGCCCGAGGTGCAGTTGCTGCGAAGCTTTCTGGACTCCCTCAGCGCATCGCTTCCCCAGCTGTCGGGCGTGGCTGTTGTCGCGGCGCGCAACGCCCTGCTCGAGCTCGGCTGGGGCGCGCTGCAGTCGGCGTCGCCACCCGCCCGGCGGGCAGCGGTGGAGCGATATCTGGAGAGTCATCTCGGCCGCAGGGACCTGTCCGCCGAACAGGTGGCGGCGGCGCACAGCGTCTCGGTGCGCACCCTCACGCGGCTGTTCAGCGACGCCGGTGACACGTTCACGGGGGTGCTGCGCGCCAAGCGGATCGCCCGGGTGCGCGAGGATCTGCTGACCGGAGACGCGACGGTCGCGGCGTTGGCGCGGCGGTGGGGCTTCGTCGACAGCAGTCATTTGAACCGGCGGTTCCGTGCCGTCCACGGGATGTCCCCGCAGGAGTACCGCGACAAGGGCAGGCGCACTCGCCAGGCACCACCCGTCGAGCACCCCACGGACACCTGAGCGGGCCCGGCAGCCGGGACGGCCGCCTCGTACCGCCTCGCGGCGTCCACGTACACGGCGCCGCCGGCCCGGCCCGCATACGTTGACAGTGGCGCCCCGGAGCGGGACGCCGCGGCCGGCGCATGCGGGTCGCAGGTGCCGGTCCGGACGGCTTGGCCGCGCCCGGACCCGACAGCGGACGAGGAGATGCGGATGCCCACCGCAGAGAAGAACCGAGCGTTCAGGCTGAGCAAGCGCCCCACGGGGCTCACCGAGGAACCCGGACTGGAGCTGGTGACAACAGAGGTACCTGTACTGGAGAGCGGGCAGGCTCTGGTCCGCACGCTGGTGCTGTCCGTGGACCCGTCGAGCCGGATTTTCATGAGCGACATCCGCAGCGCCCTGCCTCCGGTGCAGGAGGGTGCGGTGATGCGCGGACTGGGTATCGGCCGGGTGGTCGCCTCGCGGCGCACCGATCTGCCGGTCGGTGCGCTGGTGCTGGGGTTCACCGGCTGGCAGGACTACCAGGTGGCCGATGACGCCGAGCTCGAGACCCCGTTCACGGTGCTGCCCGAACCCCTGCCTGCATCGCTGGAGGACCTGCTGGGTGTGCTGGGTCTGACCGGCATCAGTGCCTGGCTCGCGGTGGAGATCGCCGACCCGCAGCCGGGCCGGACCGTCGTGGTCTCCGCGGCCGCCGGCGCGGTGGGGTCGATCGCCGGCCAGCTCGCGAAGGAACGCGGTGCCCGGGTGGTCGGGCTGGCCAGGGGGCCGGACAAGTGCCGGTACGTCGTCGAGGAGCTGGGGTTCGACGCCTGCGTCGACCGACGCGACCCGCGCTGGCGTGACCGGCTCGACGAGGTCATCCCCGACGGCATTGACGCGGACATCGAGAACGTCGGCGGGGAGATACTGGACCATGTGCTGAGCAGGATCAACACCGGAGCCGTATCGCCATGTGCGGCATGATCGCCGACTACAGCGCCGACCCCGCCCAGCGTCACGGCATCCGTAACCTGGTGGAGCTGGTCGAGCAGCGTGCCACCGCACGCGGTTTCAAGGACGACAAGGAGCCGGCCGTGAGCGAGCCCCCCTTACCAGGCGTCCCAGTAGGGCCAAGCGGCCGCGATCCGCGCCGCCGGCAGCTCCATGGTTCCTGCCCCTGGGGTCGCGCATCGGCGGTGCCGCACAGCTCCTCACCACGCGGGCCCGGTCGTGCCGTCACGCGATCCGGGGCCGCGCCTTGAGACGACGCCCTTGCTTTCAGAGGCAGTCATGCTGCCCCGGCCCATCGTCGGAGGTCCGGCCTTCCGGGACCGCGTCCGGTCCGGCCGCCGTGCGGCTGAAGGCCGGCCACACGCTGACCGTGGCTGAGACCGCGCTCGTCTTCCTCCAGGACGCCCGCCGCCGCGGCGATGTATGCCAGCCGCTGGACTGGATCCCCGAGGCCCACCACCCGGTCGGGAGCGGCGAGGCCGTCATCCCCGAGGCGCTCCTGTACTGCCAGCGCGGCCCCGCCGACGGCGACAACGGACCAATGCTGCGGGCGTTCGCCGAACTCGGCCGGGCCACCATGGGCCCCGGACGCCTCGCCGCCAAACTGCCCGTCTACGAACGCCTTCACCGCTGCGTGCCCGCAGTCCCGGGGCGCCGGCCCACCCTTCAGGAGCCGGGCCCGGAGGAGTGGCGGCGGCGCTGCCCGCCGCTCCCCCGCGTCCTGTCCGTCCTGGACGACACCGGACCCGCCGGTGTCGAGACCCGGTCCGCGCCCTGCGCGCGGGCCGGGCTGCTGGCTGCGTCCCGCCTCCTGCACGACGTGCCCGTCCTCGCCACGCCGCTGACCGGCCTCCTCCAGCCCAGCCCCTCCGCACCCGTGTGGCGTCCGGTCCATGCCCCCGGCCAGCGAGTTCCCTGGACCGGGCGTGCGTTTCGGCAGACGTGGCGCCCTGACCAGCCATGGTCTGGGGTGACAGCGGCACGGGTGGCCCCATGGCCGAAGGCGAGGCGCGGCGCGGCCGCACCTGTGGTCGGCCTCATGGCCGGGGCGCAGCCGGCGCGACTGTGTCGGTATGGAGGCGCACCGTCTGTCGCAGCAGCAGTGCCCGGGTCAGCGGTCCACGGCGGGCAGGTGGGCCAGGCCGGTGTCGTTCATGATGCGGTCGACGGTCTCGTGCAGGGCGCTGTCGGCGCCGATGACGGTCTCCATTGCGCCGGGCAGCAGATCGCGCTCCCGGTACCAGGCGCGCAGCTGCGTGTCGTTGACGTCGCCGGCGATCGGCTTGGTGGCGTGCCGGGCGAGGGTTTCGACCAACGGCACGTCCAAGTAGTAGCCGTGGGTCGGGCCGCGGTGGTCGGCGCGCATCTGCGCGAGCATGTCGCCATAGCGGTCGGCGTAGAGGATGCCTTCGACCACGACGTGGAATCCGGCGTCCAGAGCGTAGCGGGCGGTCAGGTCGATCAGGCCGATGTTCGCGGCGCCGGGCCGGTCACGCTCTCGGAGCACGATGCGGCGGAGGTTGTCCTGGCCGACCAGGGCGAGGCCGCGGCCGAACCGCTCGCGCAGGCCGGCCGCGACGGATGACTTCCCTGAGGCGCTGTTGCCGCGCAGGACGACCAGCCGGGTTTCTTCAGTACCCACCATCACGGCGGTCACCTTATCGACGGCCGGTGACAGCGCCGGGGGGTTCCGGGACGGGGCCCGACCTGAGGGTCACCACCGTGGCTACGGTCAGACCTGCCTGCTGTACGGACGCGAAGTATGCGGTCTGCTACGCAGCCGGCCCTGCCCCGGTGGCCAAACACCGGAGCTTGTTCGCGATGAACGTGCCCCGCAGCGAGGCCGCGGTTTCCTGCCTCCGGGACCGCCGCACCAGGTGGACCGCCATCAGCAGAGCGAGCCCGGTCAGGAAGCGCCAGAAGGACACCGCCACGGGGCCAATCCTGCCAGCGTCGTACAATTCGGCAGCCACGGCGCCGCCGGTGTCCCACGCAGTGGCTGCGATGACGATGTAGAGAACGCCCTGCCTCACGGACAGGGCGGAAGAGGCATGCAAATGAGCTCTCCTGTGTTGATTGCCTGCACGAAACCCTCGTGGGCAACCCAAACCGTCACCCCGGGAACCCCGGGATGACCGCTTACAGTTGCCCGCCTACTTGGCGGGCGGCGGAGGAGACACGAACAGATGCATGCGGACAACCTACCCGGCAGCATCCAAGAGTGCAGGCGTCCTGCGGCCTTCCAGCCCGGTGTTGAGGCGGTCAGCGTCGCGGGGCCCAGTCTGGGTGTAGGGCCCGAGACCGCAGCAGCGTGTAGCTGGTGCCGTCGGTGCGGCGTGCTTCGACGTGGACGCCGTAGCGGGCGGGGGCCATGCCGATGTCGTCGGGGAGGGGCGGGTTCGCGGCGGCGTGGGTGAGCATCGCGTAGCCGGGCGCCAGACGCCGGGGATCGCGGTCGTCTCGCAGCGCAGCCAGCCGCGTTCGGTGTGGTCGAGCCGGTGGCCGTGGAGGTACGCCACGTCGTGCGGGGTGTCGGGATGGACCAGGGCCACGGCGATCATCTCGGGGCCATGGTTGTCGCCGGGTCGGGTGTGCGCCCGTGCCACGAACGGCCCGATGCGCACGGCAGGGTCCTGGGCGTGGCCGGGCGTCCAGGGCTGCGGGTCGCGCAGAGCTGCGAGCATGGCGCGGAACTGGTCGACGACGGCCTGGCCCTCGGGGGTGAGGGCGCCGGGGACGTGGCCGCAGTGGCGGAAGAGACGGCGCTTCACCGGGCGGGCTCCTGTTCGCGGGCGGCGTGGCTCCAGGGAAGGGCGAGGCCGTTGCCGGCGGCGCGCAGTTGCACGGTGGCGGACACGACGGGCCCGGTGGCGAAGTCGACGACGTGGCCGCAGGGAAGGGCCAGAAGGTGGTCCTCGGTGCAGTCGCCACCGCGCGGCACGATCGCGAGCGCGTCATGCCACTCGTGGATGATCCTCGCGGGAGCTCCGGCGTGGATGATGCGGCAGAACGGGCAGTCGGGCCGCGGCGCGCCAGGCGAAGGCATGGCTGAGGAGTCAGTAGGGACCGGTTCAGGACAGTTAGCATCGGCGATGGTCGTGGTCGTGCCGACTGCGGCCGATAGGGTGTTCAGCGTGAGTGACGATACGCAACGGGTGGCCGCCGCCTGGGGGCGGATCGAAACGTGGCTGCGTGACCACGCTGTTGCTTCGGCCGCTTTGCTGCGCCCTCCGGCTGGTGACACCGACATCGCGGCAGCAGAGGTGGCCATAGGAGTGGAGTTCCCGGTGGCGCTCGCGGCTTGGTATCGGGTCCATGACGGTTTCGACGAGGGCCATGGTTCTGGGCTCTTGCCGTCCGGCATGAGGATGTTGCCGCTCGCTGACCTGGTGGATGAGTACCGGATACGTACGCGGGACTGGGAGCGAGAGGCCGGCAGTCTGCCCTTCGCCCGGACGGCTGGGGACACCTGGTCCGGCTGGTATGTGGACGCGCGTAGGGGCGAGCCCTCCTACGGCGACCTGGGCCACTGGTCGGTCGACAATGGAGACGATCTGTACCCGTTGGGGCGGGGTGGTTGGCCACTGGTGGACTGGCTGGACGAGATTGCTGCGGCGCTGGAGGAGGGCCGGTGTCTGCACCGGCCGGATGGAATGGACGACAGGCACGACTGGCCGGTACTGACCCGGAGCCAGGGACTGACCTGGATTGACCCCAGGGATCCACGGCTGTTCCCCGACGGGATGCTCAAACTCGACGGTCCCCGTTAGGACTGGTGGGCCAGGAGCGCTCGGGTCCTTGGACCACCAGCTGGTGCCGCATCAGGCAACGTGGGCGGTCTGCGACGATGGCTCCATGGACGAGGAAGTCATTCCCATTCTTCGCGTCGAGGACGCTGCGGCAGCGGTTGCCTGGTATGAGCGACTGGGCTTCGCTAAACAGTGGGAACACCGCTTCGGACCGGGACTTCCCGCGTTCGTCGAGGTCGCCCGGGGCGGGGTGCGGTTGTTCTTGTCGGAGCACAAGGGCGACGCCCGCCCCGACACATTGATCTACCTTCGCATCCGTGATGTCGAGGCCATCGCCGGTGAGTTCGGGGTGCAGGCGAAGGACGCTCCGTGGGCGCGTGAGGTTGAGCTGCGCGACCCTGACGGCAACCGGCTCCGGATCGGCACGCCGACGGAATGACACGTGTCGGCAGCGCGCGGCGGTGAAGCTGTGCTGGTGGCTGAGCGAGTACGCGTCCGCGAGTTCGATGACGACGAGGGAAAGCGCCTGCTGCGGATCATCCGTAGACGCAGCGGGTCGGTCGTGACCTGGCGGCGGGCACGGATGGTGCTGCTGTCCGTGCAGGGCATGCCAGTGGCGAAGATCGCTGGGGTGACATTCACCAGCGCGGACCGAAGGCAGGACGTGAACCACACTTCAGCGGCGACGCCTTCGAGGCGCTCTACCCGAAGTGCGGGGGCGGTCGGCCCAGAACCTTCGCCTCCCGAAACGCCGGGAGATTCAGAAGATCGCCAAGTCCAAGCCGGCCGAGCACGACCTGCCGTTTTCGACCTGGAGCCTGGCCAAGCTGGCCGACATCCTGGCCGCCGAGGGGGTGGTCGACGACATCAGCCACGAGGGCCTGCGCAGCCTGCTCCGCGAGGAGGGCGTGTCCTTCCCACGCGTGAAGGCCTGGAAGACCTCCCGCGGCCCTGACTACGCCGCCAAGAAGGCCCGTGTCGAGCATCTCTACCCGATCGCCGAAGGCGAGGTCATACCCGAGGACGGCGAACCCGAAGTCGTCTTATCTCCCGACGAGTTCGAGCCGCTCAACCTCCAGCCCCCGCCCCAGGCGGCAGTGGACCGAGCGCGGCGGACGGCACAAGGACCCCGACCGGGAACCCCGCCCCCGCAGACGGGCGGCCTACACCCGCCCGCGCGTGGTCCGCCACCTGTGCGCCGCCTACGACCTCGCCCGGGACAAGCCGCACTGCCACACCAAGCCGAAGAAGAACCGGACGAGGTTCCTTCAGTCCTGCCGCTACCTGCGCAGCCTCTACTCGCCCAAGATCCGCATCGCGATCGTGCTCGATCACTTCTCCCCGCATCGGCCTGTTCCGGGCAGGCCGTGCAGCGGGCCGGCAACGGCACCGCGGGCGTTCAGGTGTTGTGGCCCCCGCCACCTTATGATCGCGGGGCGTTCTCGTACGGCCGGCCGCCGGCGGGCACCGGCCGGCCGTCAGGTCCGTCGCGCCACGCCCCGGCGCCGGTGGCGTCGGCGACCAACTGGGCGAAGAAGCGCGGCTCGCGGCCCAGCGCGGTCTGCACGCCGTCGGACAGGTGGCTGTCCATGTCGCGCCGGATCGGGCCGACGACGTCGGCGAAGTCCTCCGCGTCGGCCTTGGCCAGCCCTCGGCGACCAGTTCGGCGACGAAGTCCCCGGGCGAGAGGGCACGTAACGCACCGTACGACCGGTGGCCTCGGAGATGAGAGGCCACCGCCTCGCCGATGGTCACCGCGCTCGGCCCGGAGGGCTCGTAGGTCTTGCCCGTATGCGTGGCGAGCGCGGCGACCGCGACCGCTGCGATGTCCTCGGCGTCCACGAAGCTCGCTGCGCCGTCGCCGGCGGGCAGGCGGAGTTCACCAGCCGTGATCGCGTCCCGGAAGAGCCCCTCGCTGAAGTTCTGCGCGAACCAGGCCGAGCGCACGATCGTCCACTCCAGCCCGAGGTGTGCGCGGCGTCCTCGCCGTCGCTGTGCGTCTTGCCCGCGATGCTGTCCTCGCTGGCGTAGCCGGCCGCCGAGCATCAGCAGCCCATCACCGGTGACCGTGCTCAGAGAGCGGGTGGGTCCTCAGCTCGATGAGCGATGCCTTGGGTTGAGGCGGACTGCTGCCCGGGGGCCCATCGAGTCGCAGTCTTGATCGCTGCCGAGCCCCTGGCTAACTTGACCGCCGTGACTGACCTCAGACCCCTCGCCTGGCCACCTGCCCCGATAAAGACCGAGCGGCTGATACTCCGCGAGTCCGAGGCCCGGGACCGCGCAGCGGTCATCGAGCTGAACGCCTCGCCAGAGGTGGGAACCTACCTCGGTGGTCCTCGACCACGTGCGGAGCTCGAACGCACGGTGCCCGAGGTGCCCGGGCGACGCCCTGGCTTCTTCGCGGTCGAGCTCGATGGAACGACGATCGGCACAATCCAGCTCGACCCGCAAGACCCCGAGCGTCCGGGTAACCGCCTCGAGGCAGGGGAGACCGAGCTCGGCTACCTGTTCCTGCCGGAGGTGTGGGGATACGGGTACGCCACTGAGGCGTGCACGGCGGCACTCGACTGGTTTGCCGACGCGCTTCCCGGCGAGCCAGTGGTGCTCTACACCCAGACCGCTAACGTCCGCTCGATGCGCCTCGCGGCGAAGCTCGGGTTCAGCGAACTGGAGCGATTCAAGGCGTACGGCGCCGAGCAGTGGTTCGGTGTGCTGCATAAGATCCCTGGATGGCAATCAGCAGCTACCTCTTGCAAGGACCGCGAGTGGCCATCCGCCACGTCTGTCGCCAGGACTACGACGAGCTGACGGTGCTGGCTCAAGACAGCGCCGACATGCTCCAGCGCTGGCTGGGCGCCGGGGACAGCACGGAGGCAGCGTTCGAAAGCCGTCTTGAGCGGTTCGAGCAGCCCACGCACGAAGGCTTCGTGATCTGCTTGCGCAGCACCGGCGCCATTGTTGGCGGGGTCAACATCAACAACATCGTCCGAGGCACACTCCAGAGCGGAACTCTGGGCTACACCGCGTACGCCTCCACGACCGGCCACGGCTACATGACCGAAGGGCTTGGGCTCCTCATCCAGCACGCCTTCGGGGAACTGGGACTGCACCGGCTGGAAGCCAACATCCAGCCCGACAACACGCCCTCACTGGCCCTCGTCAAGCGCTTGAGCTTCGAGCGCGAGGGCTATTCGACCGCGTTCCAGTTCATCAACGGTGAATGGCGAGACCACGAGCGCTGGGCCATCACCGCGGAGACCGCAGGGAAGGACACACAGCCTGCTGGGTGAAGACTCAGGTCTGCAGATGATCAGCACGGTGCTTCCACGCTTGCCAGGCCGCCTTCAGTCCCAGGGCGAGGGGCAGCAGGCCGAGGTAGGGGGTCGCAGATTCGGGCAGGAAGGTGGCGCCGAACGCGGCGGCGACCACCACGGCGAGGATGGCGGCGAAGCCGAGGTACTGGCCGATGACGATCCGGCGGGCAAAGCCGGGGGGTCCGGCGCCCTGGGCAAAGAACAGGGGCAGGATCAGGATGTCGTCGATGTGGGACCTGAGGGACGAGCTCGTGGTGCGGTGCCCGGTGTGCGGGACACGGTTGGCGCTCGAGGGTCCCGGCCCTTTGATCAAGGCCGGGACCCTTACGGACCGGGGAGATTACAACTGCACGATCCGGCCGGAGTTGGCCTTGTAATTGGAGCCCACGCTCGCACAGTAGGCGTACGACCAGGAGCCATTACTCGCAGTTGCGCCTCGCACCGTGGAACCGTTGGTGCACGTCGCCTGGGCGTAGTACGTACCACTGGAGCACTTGCCGCCGAAGGTGCGGGCGTCGTTCCAGGTCTGGCAGGCGGCCGGTCCTGCGGTGGCTGTTCCGGCCCCTGCCACGACACCTGAACCAGCCAGCAGCGCCGCTGCGAATCCTGCAACCAGTGTGCGCCTCATCTTTCCTCCCGTTTCTGGTGCGCTCGTCAAATTGCGCAAGCAACCACGATGCGGGATCGCCAAGAGAGGGGCTAGCAAAGATACGGACAATCCGGATACATCCAGGCGATCATGTATATATGAAAACGATCAGGGTCATTGAAACCGGCAACGGGGGGTGTCAGGGCAGCTTGCCGTGGTTGTCCGGTCTTCACTTGCGGCGAAGTCGTCGCTGC
The DNA here is from genome assembly GCF_001553455.1 of Streptomyces hygroscopicus subsp. hygroscopicus. Taxonomy (GTDB): domain Bacteria; phylum Actinomycetota; class Actinomycetes; order Streptomycetales; family Streptomycetaceae; genus Streptomyces; species Streptomyces hygroscopicus. The sequence goes on along the minus strand of NZ_BBOX01000116.1, from coordinate 56,804 downwards.
TCAGCGCGTAAACGGTGCACGGGCGGCCCAGGATGTTGTCCTCCCGCAGAGGGGTGAATCCCGGGCGGCGGGCCACTGCGGTGGAGGGGGTATTGCCGTGGTGGATCATGGCCGTGATCTGCCCGAGCCCGAGCGTGCCGAAGCCCCATGCGAGGACGGCACGCGCTGCTTCCGTGGCGATGCGTTGTTCGAGCTGGTAGATGCTGTCCTGTGCGGTGACGGGCCGGTGAGGTCGCTTGCCGAGCTGTCGCTGGTGGACGAACACCGCCGCGGCCACGGTGGGCTCTACGCCGCTGTCGCGCATGGCCGCCTTGATGCCGATCGACTGCGCCGGGCCCTGGCCACGACGCCACTGCCGCGGGCTGCCGACGGTCGGCTGGTCCTGGCCATCGACGTCACCTGCTGGCTGCGGCCCGACGCCCACACCTCACCGGAACGCATCCTGTGCCACACCTACGGACGCGGCAAAGACCAGCACATCCCCATCCCCGGCTGGCCCTACTCGATCATCTGCGCGCTCGAATCCGGCCGCAGCTCGTGGACCGCGCCTCTGGACGCGCTCCGCCTGGCACCCAGGGACGACACCGCCACCGTCACCGCCCGACTGCTACGCAACCTGCTCAAGCGGCTGATCACAGCAGGACAGTGGCAGGCCGGTGCCCCGGACGTCCTCGTCATCTCGGATGCCGGATACGACGCACCCCGCCTCGCGTTCCTGCTGAGGGACCTGCCGGTGCAAGTGCTGGCCCGGATGCGCTCGGACCGAGTCCTGCGCCGGGCCGCCCCGCCCCGCCGGCCCCACATCCTGGGCCGCCCGCCCCGGCACGGAGACGAGTTCGTCTTCGGCCAGCCCGCCACCTGGGGCACCCCGGACACCGAAACCGTCACCGACACGCGGCTCTACGGCACCGCCACCGCACGCTCCTGGGACCGGCTCCATCCCAAGCTGACCCACCGTTCCTCCTGGGCCGCGGCCGACGGCTCCCTCCCCATCGTCGAGGGAACCGTGATCCGCCTGGACATCGACCACCTGCCCAGCGGCGCCACCCCGAAGCCGGTCTGGCTGTGGTGGTCAGGCACCGAGGCCACCTGCGCAGACGCCGACCGCCTCTGGCAGGCATAGTTGCGACGTTTCGACATCGAGCACACCTTCCGCCTCTTCAAACAGACCCTCGGCTGGACCTCCCCGAAGATCCGCACCCCACAGGCAGCCGCCCGCTGGACATGGCTGACCCTCGCCGCCTACACCCAACTACGGCTCGCCCGACCCCTCGCAACCGACCTGCGACGGCCCTGGGAGAGGCCAACCCCGCCGAACAGACTCACCCCCGCCCGTGTCCGCCGGGACTTTCGGCACATCCGCCCGACAGTCACCTGCCCAGCCCAAGCACCGAAACCCTCCCACCCGGGCCCCGGACGGCCATCAGGTCGAAAGAACACCCGGCCCACCCCACGCCACGACGTGTACACCCCCCACAAAACACCGCCAACGAAACAGCGGACGAAGAAGCCAACCACCCCTCGACCCTGCCGCACAGATTAAAGATCAAGCTAGTGGGCCGAGAACGACGAACACAGCTGCACCTGTTTGAGGCCCTTCCTCAACTGGGCCATACAGAGCCACCATTGCCGACGCTCCCTCTCCATACCCGCGATGAAGGCCACCCGACGAGCCGCGCTGAGCCAGGACGGGCGCCTGGACGCCCTGGGACGGCTGCTGGCCGGCACACAGATATCGACGCCCCTCCGCGTCGCCGGCGTCATCGTGCTCCTCTACGCACAGCCCTTGTCCAGAGTCGTCCGGCTCACCGTCGACGATGTGCTCCGCAAGGGAGACGCCGTACTTCTACGGCTCGGGGAACCGGCCTCACCCGTCCCCGCGCCGGTCGACTCCCTGGTGCTGGAGCACATCGCGAACCGCGACAACATGGACACAGCCACCAACCCGGCATCCCGCTGGCTCTTCCCCGGCCGCCGGGCAGGCCAGCCGTTCCGCCCCGACCACCTGTCCGCGCTCCTCAACAAGGTAGGCGTCCCAGCCGCAGCCGCCTGCGGCGCCGCCATCCGGCAACAACTCCTGGAGATGCCCGCCCCGTCATCGCAGACGCTCTTGGCTACCACGACAAGACCACCACCCGAATCCTCAGAGAGACCGGCGGGACGTGGAGCCGGTACGCCTCAGGAGGCCACCTACAGTCACCATCCGGCTGGACCGCGCAGAGTCCTGGCGCTGGGGCGCGACCGGGGTCTGCCGAGTGAAATCCCCTCGCTCCACAAGGGCAAGGCAGGTGATACTCCGCCCCATGAACGAGATCATCTTACGAACTGCTGAGCCCGATGAGGCGGGAGTGCTCACGGCGCTGACACGGCGGTCGAAGGGGCACTGGGGTTATCCACAGGCGATGCTGGACCGGATGGCGGAAATGCTGTCGGTCAGCTCCGCCACCGTTCGTGACGGGCACGTCGTTGTCGCGGAGTGGAACGGTGTGGTGGCGGGCTATTACCAGATCACAGGCGAACCTCCGCACGGCGAGCTGGCAGACCTGTTCCTCGAACCTGAGGCGATCGGCACCGGGCTGGGGCGGACGCTCTGGGAACACGCCATCGCCTCGGCCCGCAGCGCGGGCTTTCACACCCTGACCCTGGAATCCGACCCCCACGCCGAAGGGTTCTACCTGCGTATGGGAGCCGAGCGCATCGGCGAACGAGAGGTCGCCCCAGGCCGGGTACTCCCAGTCTTGAGGGTCACCATCCACACGACATGACGGCTCCGGGCGGGGGTGGGACCAGTGCTTCACGCTCTCGCCGAGCTGATCAACGACCTCGGCATCCTCACTCCCGGACTCATCGCGACCATCCGTCAGCATCTCCAGGAGAGCCGCCCCGTTGTCGCACGCGAATGCCCTGCCGGAGGTTACCTACGGTCACCATCCAGGCGGGCTCCATGGAGAACTGGCGACAGTTGATTAGGCCCCAATACCGAGGGCCGGTCTTCCCTCGCGACCGCGAGGAGGCCATCGAGGGCGCGCGCTCACTGGAGCGCCGCCGACGGACCGGGCGGTGCGTTCGCCGCGGCCGGCTACGTGCTGCCCGTCACCCGCTGGCTCGCCGTCCCCGCCGTCCCCGCCGACCCGGCGCCCGCACCGGCCCCTGCGGACCCCGCCGAGTACGCGAGCAGCGGTCCCGGCCTGCTGATCGGCGCGGAGGACCTGAAGGAGGTGACGGACGCGGCCGAGCAGGCCCGTGTGTGGGACGCCCAGTTCGGGGGCGCCAACTGGCGGCTGAGCCCGATCCGGCGCTGCCTGAACGAACGGGCCCTCCCGCTGCTCGACGCCGGGACAGCGCGGCCGCCCAGCAGCATTTCGTGCAGGCTCTGCGCCTGGCCCGCGCCGGCGGCGACATCGAGATGGGCGCCTACGTCCTGACCACCATGGCCCTGCACACCATTCTGGAGGGCGCACCGGACCAGGCCCTCGACATGGCCCAGGGGGTCTTCCACCGCGGCCGCCGCCACGCGTCCCGCCGGGTCCAGGCCTTCGCCAACTGGCCGAGGCCCGCGCGCTCGCCCGGATGGGGGACGCGACCGAGGCGAGCACTGCCCTGAACCGGGCGGAATCCTGGCTCGCCAAGATCAACCCCGGCGTCCGAGACGCCCCGCGGCTCTCCTACGTCACCCCCGGCCGCCTGGCCGCGGACGCCACCGAGATCTTCCGCGACCTGCGCAAGCCCAAGACCGCCCTCGGCTGGAGCCGCCAAGCAGGAGATCTGTCCGACGCCCACCAGACGCGCGCCGTGGGCCTTCGCATGGCCGTCGCCGCCACGGCTGCCTGCCAGATGCGCGACCTCGACCAGGCACTCGACCACGGCGACCGGGCGCTGGCGCTCCTGCAGCTGGTGGCGTCGACCCGTGCCCGGACCTATCTCGAGGACCTGGCCGCAGCCCTCGAGCCATGGGCGACCGAGCCCCAAGCGAACGCCTTCCTGCAACGCCTGCAGGAGCGCGAGTTGACCACTGAGGCGGGAGGCGGCGCGCTGAACGCACCACCGCACACTGAACCGTCCGGCCAGCGCGCGGACGCGGCCCGAGGCCCGCCGCCAGCGCCGGACGGGCAGGACGGCCCCCGCGCCACCTGGCCCATAGATTCGACGTCTACCCGAAGGAACACCGCCTTGCGCGGCATCAAGCCCTCCTCGCACCTCGCGAAAGAGCCAGCCCCTATGACACACGCCACCTCCCTGCCCTCGGACCTGCACCAGTGGGTCACCCGTCACGTCGCCGGCATGGACACCGCCGCCGTGACGGACGCCTCCTGGCCGCGCGGCGACTCCCGCGTCTGGCGCGTTCGCGCGGACCACGGCGAGGCATTCATCAAGCTGTACCCCTCCCTCGAGAAGTACGAGCGCGAGGTGAAGGGGTGCGAGCACGCGGCGCGGGCGCTCGCTGACACCGAGGCGCCGCACCTGCTGGCCGGTGACCCGGAACGGTCGGCGGTTGTCCTCTCCGCGCTCCCAGGTCGCGTCGTGCGCGGACTGCCGCTGGAACAGACAGAGGAACAGCATGTGCACCGGCTTGCCGGTGACCTGCTGCGCCGCTGGCACGACACCCCGGAACCCATCGACGACCGCGAGCACCAGCGCATCATGGCGTCGGTGACCGCGCAGGCCGACGAGGCCGCCGTGACCCTGGAACGCCTCGGCGACCAGCTCTCCCCCGCCGAACAGGACCTCGTCCGGGACGCAGCCCACGACCTGCCCGACCTCGCCCGGCCCACTTCCGCTGGCTTACCGTCACGGCGACTACTCCCCCCGCAACTGGCTCTGGGACGAGGCAGCGGGGCATCACAGCCTGATCGACTTCGAGGAGTCCGCGCCGGGTATCGCGGTCGAGGACCTCGTCTGGCTGTGCGGCGCCGCGTGGCCCATCCGACCCGACCTGCGTGCCGCCTTTCTCACCGGATACGGCCGGCCGCTGTCGTCGACCGAGCAGCGCGCGCTCGTCCTGCTCACTGCCCGCCTGGGCGTTTCCTACCTCAGCACCGGCCTGACCAAGACCGACACCGTCCTCATCGACCGCGGCCACACCGTTCTTCAGCACTTGGTACGCGCCCCCGCTGACACGCCCGCCCCGGGCGCCGCACCACCGCCCGGGGCCCGTCGTCTCCCCGCCCACCACCACGTCCGGAGACGCGCCTGATACTTGCCCAAGAGATCGGCCCTCATCAGCCCTTACCTTCCTGCTCGAAGCCCGCCGAGCAGGACAGCGCCCCCTCGGTCGGGCCCGGCCCGGCGCAAGCCGCCCGCCTGGACGTCGGTATCGACGATGTCCGTGCGCTCATGACGATCGTCTGCACCCGGGCCGGTGTCCCCGGCGGAGGGATCGGCCGTGTCGTGGAGCACTGCCTCGACGGCGAACTACGAGGGAAGCCGTCGTACGGCCTGGCCAAGTTCGCCTTCGAGTCGCAGCTCTTCTCCCAGCGCGTCGGCCCGCCCCGCATCAAGCACGAGCGCGGCACCATGGCGGTCGTGGACGCCAAGACGGGTTGCTCTGCGCCGACTTCGCCGTCCGCTTCGCCGTCTGCAAGGCGCGCCGGGGTGTGGGCCTCGTCGGCATGGTCAACTGCCAGCGCCACGGCATCCATGCATCATGGAGTGAATAGATCGCCGAGCGGGGTCTTGTCGGCCTGGTGGCTAACACCTCGCGCCCGGAGACCACGGTGCACGGCGCCCGGACCCCCTTCCTCGGCGTCAACCCGGTCAGCTTCGCCTTTCCGACCAGCGACGGAACGGTCAGCGCGGACATGCCGACCACGCTGGCCCCCACGGGCGTGCTCTGGGAGGCGCGGCGCTCCCGCTCTCCGCTGCCCCGGGCTGCTTCGTCGACGAGCACGGCACGTTCACTGACGACCCCGACGCCGCCCGTGCGGCGATGGTCTTCGGCGAGCACCGCGGCTTCGTCCTCTCCCTGCTCATCCAGGTCCTCACCGGCTCGCTCTTCGGCTTCCCCATGAGAGATCCGTGTTGCCGCACGGTATCTGCCGAAGGCCGGCGCCAGAACGTACGGTGCCGGCCTTCGCATGCGTGCCCAGGCGTGGAAGAGTGCGTCGGCCAGGACGGGGGAACCTGGCCGACGCCGGACTGTGGGGTGCGGGCTGCCGGCGGTGGCGGTCGCCTTCGCGGCGAAAGGCACCGTGGGGCTTCAGCCGAACGATCTTCCCCACAGGCGGTAGGTGAGGCCCGGGGACACTGTCCACCGGTCGGCACCCGCGAATACTCCAACCAGCACCGATCCCCGGACATTCCCGCACCAGGAACCGGTCAGCCAAAGGAGAAAGCCCCTGGCTGTCGGCCTTCAGGTGCCCGCAGGACCCCTGCCGGATGGTCGCATTGACGACCTCTTCGAGCAGATCCGACGGACCGGGCCCGCGTCCCGGTGGGGAGCGGGCCCGGTGCGCGGTTGGGGTGGTGGTCAGTCGGCGAAGTTGGCGCCGAAGTTCGGTGTGCCGGTGGTGGAGACTCCCGATGAGCTCGGCGAGATGGAGCGGGCTCCGGTCGTGGTGATCTTTGTGCCGCTGGAGGGCAGGTACGTCACCGCGCCGTTGCCGGAGTTCTCCCAGGAGCTGACCAGCAGGTCGGCCTTGCCGTCGCCGGTGACGTCGTCGAGCTTGGTGTCGAGGCCGAACCCGTCGTACTTCTCGTCGTCGCCGGGCACGCCCGCGGTGCTCTGTGCGAAGTACTGGGCGCCGGAGCCGGTGTTCAGGCCGCTCGCGGAACCGTACAGGACGGTGACCGCGCCGGTGTCGGCGACGCCGTTCAGGTCCTCGCCCGCGGCGCTGATGACGATGTCCTGGTAGTGGTCGCCGTTGATGTCGCCCAGGTCGAGCTCGTAGCCGAACCGGTCGTTCTTCTCCGAGCCGCCGGGGACGTTGCCGGTGTTCTGGGTGATGCCCGTGGTCGAGCCGGGGCCCCTGTTGGAGCCGTAGGTGATGTTGACTTTGCCGCCCAGGGCGGAGTCCGGGATGGTCGTGCCGTCGTCCGTCGTATTGTTCCAGGAGGCGCCGCTGACGATGTCGCCGAAGCCGTCACCGTTGACGTCGCCGATGGCCGTGATGACGCCGGGCTTGAGGGTCTGCGCTGAGGAGGTGCTGAGGCCGCTCGCGGTGCCCGGCACGTAGTAGTTGGTGTTCCAGCCCCAGTCGGTCCGCGTCTCGAAGCCGTCGACCACGAGGTCGGTGCGGCTGTCGCCGTTGACGTCACCGGCGGTGAGGTTCAGCGGGCCCCGGGCGCTGCCACCGGACTGGATCGGGGGCTTGATCGTGTAGCGGCCGCCGGCGGTGCCGGAGGTGCTGATGCCGCCCTTGTAGACGTAGACGGTGCTGGAGGTGTTGCCGACGGCCAGATCGTCCTTCCCGTCGCCGTCGAAGTCGCCGGCGGCCAGGTTCTTGCCCCAGGAGTCGTGCGACGACGGGGCCGGGTCCGCGATCGTGACACCGGTGCCGGTAATGCCTGAGGCCGAGCCCCACAGCACGGCGAGGGTGCCGCCGTCGATGTCGCCGCCCACGTCCTCGCCGGCCGCGGCCACGGCGATGTCGTCGTAACCGTCGCTGTTGAAGTCACCGTAGGCGCTCTCCCCGCCGAAGGCGTCCTGGGCCTCCGCGGTGCCGGGGACGCCGGCGCTGTTCTGGCTGAGCACCGTCCGCTTGGCGGACGACACACCGGTGGAGGTGCCGTAGAGCACCACGAGCCGGCCCGCGGTGTCCTTGCCGTTCACATAAGCGCCGGCGGCCGAGAAGGCGACGTCGCCGATGCCGTCGCCGTCGAAGTCGGCGCGCGGAACCGTCGTCGAGTCCGCCGCCATGGCCGACGCCGCCGATAACGTGAGCGCACCGCCCGTCAGTGAGGCCACGACGGCCGTCGCGAGAGCGATACGAAGGTGCTTGTGCACGCGGGGTTCTCCTGCAGCATGCGGGGGATACCTTGGCAGGTATCCGCAGTCAATGGGTGGCATTCCGCCCGCGTTCGCCGGCAGGCAGCCACGGCTTCGCGAGGCGGTTGCCGATCAGGAGACCCGCGATGGAGCCCAAGGGTTGTATGTGTGATGGCGTCCGCGCACCCTCCGGAGTGAATCTTCGCGTCGTGCCACCACGTCGCACGGCCGCGGGGTCTATCTCTGTCATGTGATCAGCACTGTGATGCGTGCCGCCGGGGCCGCAGCCCTGACCTGTCGTCCCGTGACGATGGTGACATCGGCCTCCGCCACCCCCAGCATCACGCGCGCCCTCATTGACTGTCCTGATGGCTGGGGTATGTATCCATCCGGAGATCAACTTCGTGGGTCAGCCGTGGGTACGGCGTGCCGTGGACGGCAGTGTGAATGATCTGCCCACCGCGATCCGCCACCGCGGCAGCGCGATCAGGAACAACTCCGACCGCACCGCCCGCGTCCACGAGAAGCGCAATTTCGCCGGTCGATGGGTGTGCGTGCCCCGCAGCGGCGGCTCCATCCACGACCTGCGTTCCTACAACCTGAAACGGCCAGACCCGCTCACTGAAGATCAACCGCAACGACTGCGGCTGAGACATGCCGGCCGGTCACCGGAACGCAACCGGGCTCATGCTGATGGTCCAGGCCGAGCCAGTAGTCGACTGGCGCGCGCTCAGGAAGGGATCAGCGTGGTGATGCCGGTGCCGGTGCCGGCGTACGGCTCAGGATCAAGCCCAGCTTGTCCGGCCGAGCGCCGCGCATAGGCGCTCGTGGTCGGTGATGGGCGCCAGATGGGCGGCGTCTTCGATGGTCAGGACCCGGGCCCCGCGCCGTAGCGCCGTATTCGCCGCGTCGGCGAAGAAGGGTGACGCTCCGAACCTTATGTACGTCGCCGGCAGGTGAGGATGGCCGGGGACGGGGCCAGGCAGGGGCTCCTCGTGGGTGGCGCGGCTCATCGGCCGGGCCCTGGCGGTCACCCACTTCAGGTCGGCCGGGGTGAGCCCCATGGTCTCGAAGCCGAAGGGCGGGATCAGCCATGCCTCCCGCTCCGGTCGCAAGGCGGCAGCGGCATCACACGCATCGCGCAGAACAGGTTGGAGATCGAAGGCGGACTGGCCCGGCGAGGGAAGGTACGCGTCCAGATACACGAGTTGCCGGATGCGGTGCGGTCGCTCGTGTCCTGCGCCGGTGATGACCATGCCTCCGTAGCTGTGGCCCACGAGGACCACGTTGGTGAGATCGTGCCTGTCGATCAGAGCGACGACCTCGGCGATGTGGGTGCTCAGTCCGACGCCGGGTGCGGCCGGGGCGAGTGAGGGGCACAGGACGGTGTGACCGGACGCCCGCAGCACGGGGGCGACCCGCTCCCACGCCCAGCCGCCGAGCCACGAACCGTGCACGAGAACGAAGGTGGCCATCATCCCTCCCGCTCGGCGCTGGCCGCCCAGGAGGAACGGATGTCCCGCAGAATCCACTTCAGACGGTCGTCGGGGATCAGGAAACCGCCGACTCCGGAGGAGAACAGCACGTCGTACACGCGCTGCGACACCTCGGTGCGCGCCTGGGCCAGGAAGAGGGTGTAGCCGTGCCGGGAGTCGAGGGCGCTGAAGTCCAGCTGGGTGCGCAGCCCCGCGAAGTGCCAGCCCGGCACGGTCCGGCCGAGCGGGAGGAACCGGTCGAGCAGCCCCCGCTGGTCCAACAGTTCCACGCTGGGCGGGTGCAGGCTCAGCGCCCGCGAATGGCGCTGCGGTTCGGTGCGGCGCTCCAGGACCCGGGTCCGTACGCCGGCCAGTGCCAGCTCGCAGGCGAGCACCAGTCCGGTCGGGCCCGCGCCCACGACGGTCACATCGGTGTGCACCGGAGATGTCCTCCTCTATTTACTGAACACCGTTCACGTGAACGGTGTTCAGTATAGTGAGGTCCGCGAGCACCCCGTCAAGCCCGACCAGAGGCCGGCCCGCCCGGCTCAGCCAGGCCCGCACCATCCAGACCGCCCTCGACCTGCTGGACGAGTCCGGGCTCGACGCGCTGACCATGCGCCGGCTCGCCGATGCGCTGGTCGTCCAGGCCGGGGCCCTGTACCGCTACTTCGCGACCAATACTTCGCGACCAAGCAGGACCTGCTCACCGCGATGGCAGAGCGGATGGTCGGCGGCGTCGCCGACGCCGCCGGGCCGGCAGGGGACGGCGACTGGAGCGAGAGAGTGGCGCGCCTCGCCCGCGCGCTGCGTACGGCCCTCCTCGCCCATCGGGACGGCGCACGCGTCTTCGCCGGTACGCACTCGACCGGCCCGAACACCCTGGGCTTCGCCGACAGCCTCGTCGGCGTGTTGCGTGAGACGGGCTTCGACGACGGCGAAGCGGCGCGGGCGCTCTACTCGGTGACCAACTTCACCGTCGGCCGCACCCTGGAGGAACAGGCCGCCTCTACGCCTACCAGCTCGCCCGCTCCTGGGCGGAGGACGACGCCGCGGAACCCGTTGAAGACATCCGGCTCGTTACTCCGCTGGGAGCGGTAGTCGTTGCGGGTGATGCGCACCAGGTCGCCGACGGCGAACTCGATGCCGCCGGCGTCACCGGCCAGGGGAAAGCGGCGGGCGTCGGTGAGTTCCCCGGCGTGCTGGCGCGGCCGGCGGGCGGCGACGTCCGTGCGGCGGGCGGCCGGCAGCAGGTCATCGGTCTCCCCGTGCGGGTCCCCGGCCCATCGCTGCCGGGCGGTGTCCCAGGCGGTGACCATCGCGGCGAGCGCCTGGTCGCGGGGTGTCGGCGGCGTGGACGTGCCGTGCCCGGCGACGGTGCGCAGGGCGGCGGTGCGCCGGCCCTCGTGAGACCCATCTGACCTGCTGTCACCTCTCCCCGCATCTCGGTGGAACCTCAATCCGCAGGCTGACCGCGGGCCAGGTTCGAACAGCCGCGGCGGGCACACGGGACCAGCGTCATACCACCAGGCGTGCAGGGCAGGCCGATGCTCAACGCCCACGACAGGGCATCACGGCGGAACGCGTACGGCCGGTCCGGATCCCCCGTGGCCAGCCGCTGCCTGCTCGCGGTCAGGTCCTCGAGGACGAGCTCCTGCTGCTGGTCGACGTCGGCGGCGGCCGGGGCGGGCGCGGCGATAGAACGCGGGGCGGGCAGAGTGACCGGCGCCACGGGCGCGGCCGCCACGGCGGGCATCTGCGCGGCCGCGGCTTCGGCGCGGGCCTTCGCCGCCGCCTGCCGGGCGCGGACCTGCTCCCATTCGGCCTCGCGGACCCAGGCCGAGGGCGAGCCGGAGAACACCGCCGCCCGACCGGCCTCCACCGAGCAGGACGCGCGCCTCGGCGAGGAGGCCGGCCCGGCCGCCGCGTAAATGGCATCAGGGCCCGGCGGCGGCAGCCGCACGCCTCGCACCGCCCGGCTGCCGGTCCCGCCCGCCCTCCTCGCACGGCAGCACTTGGCGAGCCGCGTCAGCGGCGGCCACGGCCTGCTGCTCGTGCTCCGCCCGTTTCCTGGGAGCTGCGCGGGCAGCATCCCGGCCGCCTGCTCCGCGGCGGCTTGCCCGTGCCACCCTCGAAGTCCTCAGCCTTCGCTGCCGTCGACCGGGGACCGAAGTCGTTCGGGGCTTCCGGTGTCAGATGGTGTCGGAGGGTGCGTACCAGATGACGTTGGACGATTGGTTGCAGGTTCGGAGGTCGAGCTGGGTGCTGTCGTTGGTGTTCGGGGCACCGACGCAGATACCGGAGGACTGGTTGATCAGGTGATCAGAGGTGTCGCGCCGCCATTTCTGGGCGGCGCCGTTGGTGCAGGTCCGGATTGTCAGTTTCGCACCGATGTTCATCGTGCCGGCGTCGAGGCACTTGCCCTTGGCCTGGATGGTGCCGTTGGTGAGGGTCCACCGCTGTGCCGCGTTGTTGTCGCTGCACGGGTAGATCTGCACGGCGGTGCCGTCTGCGTCGTTGTTCCCGGCGACGTCCATGCATTTGCGGCTGGCGGCGTGGATGATGGCGCCGGTGGTGGGGAGCTTCCAGCGCTGGTAGCCCTGTCCGGTACAGGCCCTGGCCTCCAACTGGGTACTGTCCGACGCATTGCCGGGGATGTCGATGCACAGACCGGCGGCGACGTTGCGCAGCGTCCCGTCCGGGCGTTGTTCCCACCTCTGGTTGTCCGCTCCATAGCAGCTCCAGAGTCGCACCTTGAGGCTCCCGCCGCTCCCGGCGGCTTCGGCACACTTGCCGAGGACACGCAGCGTGTCGTCTCCGCGCACGCTCCATTCCTGCGCGGTGCTGTTGTTGCATGGGTAGATCTGCACGGCCGTGCCGTCGCCGGAGTTGCCTCCTGCGGCGTCCATGCACTTGCCGTTGGCGAGCGAGCTGATCGGGCCGATCGCGTCGCTGTTGTCCGCGGACGCGGGCGGAGCGGTCAGCATGAGTGCCACCAGGGATGATGCGAACGCTGCGGCTGCGGTGGCGAGCTTTGTGGTCTTGCCCATGTTCCACCTCTCGGGTGTTCGTCGGCACTCCAGTGCGGCCCGCAGGTCAGGTCGGGTCTCAGGGCGGGTCCGGGCGGGCTGGGTGGTCTGCCGCGCGGGTCGACTGCCGGTGTCAGGCCAGCAGGTCCGCGTTCGGCGTTCGGGGAAGCTCCTTTACCTGTGGGGGTGGGCGGCCGTTATGCGTGTTCGCTCGGCCGTCGTTGGGGGCGCGATGTTTGGGCACGACGGCCGGGTTGCACGTGGTGAAGTCACGGTCGTCCCGTACCGGTGTTGCGGTGAGGCCGGTGACGGAAGGATCCAGCGGGGCGACAGCGCGGTCGCCGCGGGCGGCGGACGGCGCCCGCGGCGACCGGCCGAGAACGCGGGCTGCCCTACGGCGCGCTCGCGGCGGGCCGCCGGATCCTGAAGACCCGTCGAGGTGCGGGCCGAGTTCCACGTCCCCGGGTTTGTGACCGGTCGATGGCCGGAGGTCCTGGCGTCCACTCCGAGGCCGCGCGGCCTCGGAGTGGTATCGAGTCCACGGCGAAGGGTGTCACAGCTATTCGAGGCTTCGGACCTGGGCGTCTATGTTCGAGTTGTACAGCTTTGAGAGGCTGAGATGCGGCCAATCCGAGTACTTCAGGTCACACGACTCATAGGACGGCCTGTTGGCCAGTTCCACGCCTTCGAACACGGTTCCCACGATCACACCGTTTTGGTCGATGGCAGGCCCCCCGGAGTCACCGGAACACGTCACCGCGCCCTTGCCCCTGATCATGTACCTGATGGTGTCGTCGTTGCCCGTGACGGTGAAGGTGCCCTGCTTGAGTTCCCTGTTGTATATGGTCCTGTCGTTGTGCCCGTATCCGTTGATCCTCAGATCGTTTCCGGTCGGGAATTTCGTTGTGGAATTGTATGTGAACGCCAGGGAGGAGGTCCTCTGTGCGAGTTGCAGGACGACGGTGTCCGTCGGGGTGTTACCGACAGAAAGTGTCGCCAGTTGGTTCACTTCGTACTGCGTGCCTTTGCCGTACGTGTTGTGTCCGTTGAACACATGGATCTTTTCGATGCCGGTGAGATTCCCGTTGTCGTCCTCGAAGCAGTGGCGCGCGGTGAGGACGAGCCGACTGTTCCGGTTGTTTGCGGTCCGGCTGATCAGGGCACCGGAACAGGCGTTGTACGGATCGTCGATGAGGATCGACACCATGCCGCCGGCCTGCGTCGCCCAGTCGAGATACTGCCCGCCGGCGATGGCGGAGGCGGGCGCCGGGACGCCGATGAGCACGGTCGCCGCGCAGGCGGCTGTCGACGTGACCAAGGTGACGGCTTTTATTCCGCGTGATCGCCTAGTCATGCCTTCCCTTCCGTTGCGCCGGAATCGGCGATGAGGCTCCACCATTCTCGGGCCCCGCGGAACAAGGAAGGCGACAACGAGCCATGTTCCCGGGCCGTTCAGACAATCATCGTTAAGCGGAATCCGCGCGTTTCACTGCGCTCGCGCCTGGCGCCGCTCGTCCCAGCCGCCGACTGCGGAATCCACCCCGGGGACGGGGCCCGGCCGGGGCATCCGGGCGGTGCAGCAGAGAGGCGCGGGTGAGTTCAGCGCCTTCTTGTGTTTCCTCGTTGAACAGCTCGGTCAGGCCCTTGGAGGGACTTCCTCCCGATCACATACAGATCGGGAGACGCAGCGTAAGCCGGGCTCCGGACTCGACCGGATCCCAGCCCCGCCCCCTTCAAGAAGAGGCTGACCTCCCAGGACCGGCCCCTCGACGCCTTTGGGAACTACAGCGTTGCAACGGGACCAGGTCCAAGGCCAGGGCTTCGGCGTGCCGAATTTCGCGGCTTCGGGGTGGTTGATGATCGGTGTAGAGCCGTCGACGCCGAAGACGCCGTAGTTGTTGAGGGTGAAGGTGCCACCGATGAGTGCCGCCGGGGGGAGGGAGTTGGCGCGGGCGAGTTCGGTGAGACGGGTGAGCTCGGCGGCGAGCTACGCGGTCGTCGTGCGGTGGGTGCCACGGACGACGGGTACGACCAGGCCGCGCTCGGTCTGTGCCGCGAAGCCCAGGTTGGTGTGGGAGTGGCGGACGATTTCGCTGTTCTCAGTGTCCACCGTCGAGTTGAGCTCGGGGAACCGTCGGAGACCGATGACGGCCGTCCTTCGGTCCAGCCGCTCAGGGCCGGGCAGCCTGGGCGGCCTCGCGCCCCGCGATACGGCCGAACACCACGCAGCGCAGGACGGACAAGGCGCCCGGGTACTCCTGGTACCAGACACCGGTGGTCACCCCGGCGGCGTACAGGTGGGGAATGGGCGTGCCTCCGGGGGTCAGCACCCGGGCGCGGACGTCGGTGCGGACACCACCGAAGGAGAAGGTGACCGCGGTCTTCACCGGGTACGCCCGGAAGGGGCCTTCGGAGAGGGCCCGCGCCCAGTTGGTCTTGTCGATGGCCAGCCCCGTCGTGCGCTTCCCGTCGCAGCGCGAGACGTCGAACGTGCCGTCCTGCACGGCGCCGTTGAACGCCGAGACGGTCGCTTCGAGCTTCTCGGGGTCGAGTCCAAGCTCGCGTGCGAGGCCGGGGATCGTGTCGGCCTCCACGGGGGCGAGGTCCGTCTGGTTGAGGTGCTCGAAGCCGGGGATGGAGAAGGTCTGCGCGTCCCCGATGAAATAGGCCGTGCTGTTCTGGTTCCGCCACACTTCGAACGCCAGCGACTCGTTGAGGCCTTCGAAGGTGCGGCTTCCCTCGTCGACGAATCGTTCAGCTGCCTCGTTGACGATGATCCCGTAGGGCACCCCGAAGATCCCGGCGTCAGGCTTGCTGGACCGGCTGTCGACCAGCTGCACATGGAGCATGTCGAACTGCCCCGCCGTGTCACCGCCGATCTCCATGATCATCCGGAGGCCGTCACCGACGTTGTTGCGGACTCCGGGCACCACGGGGACGATCTCTCCGGCGCGTGGACCGACGTAACGGGTCAGCATCTCGTAGTTGCCCTCGAACCCGCCGCAGGCGACGACCACGTTGCCGGCGGAGAGGACGCGCAGGACCCCGTCAGCGCCCCGGACGAGGACGCCGTCGACCAGGCCGGCGTCGTCCAGACACAGCCGTACGGCTTCCGTCTCGTAGTGGAACGTCACGGCCGGATACCGCTCGATCGCCTGTGTCAGCGCCTCGACTATCGCCTGCCCACCGCCGACGGTGGCCCCGTACGTCGACTCCATGGCGAAACCGGTGGGCGTGTGGTCGACGGTCACCCCGTGTTTGCCCAGCCAGTCGACCGCCCCGCCGGCGGCTGCCTCGAGGGTACGGAAGTACGTCTCGTCGACCTCCGGGTGCGAGTCGATGACGCGCTGGATGACATCCGGGTCGACGACCCCTTCGGGGCTGACCATCAGGTTCGCCCACGAACCCCTGGTCGCTCCACCACGCTCCTCTTCGGAGGAGCGCTCCACGACGGCGACCGACGGGGACTCTCCCCTCTCGGCTGCGGACTCGATGAATCCGAGCGCTGCGGAAAGGCCCGCCGCGCCGGTTCCGATCACCAACAGGTCAAAATGCGAACCTTCTTCCACGGCGTGCCTCCTCAGCACCTGGGACGATGTCGTGGTCTTTCGCTGTAGTCGTGCCGGGTGGGTCGCGGTGGCCGCGGCGGGCAACGTCAGCTCCGGTCGACGAAGGCGAACACGCGGGCCGGCCCCGCCGTCCCGCCGACGATCGGCAGGGGGGCGACCACGATCGTCGCTCCCTTGGGCGGCAGGCGATCGACGTTGCACAGCGATGTCAGGCCGTACTTGTCGGCTCCGAGCAGGTAGTAGTGGCCGGGCCCGAACTCGCCGGGATCGGGGTCGCCGGCCCCGGACTCCCCCGGTTGGGAGGGGCCCGCGCCCATGCTGTCGATCCCCACGGACTCGACCCCGTAGCCGCTCACCGCGGGGTGTGCCGCCAGCCACTTGGCCCCGTCGATCGAGAGCCCCGGCCAGCCCTTGGGGTCGAGGAACCGCTCCGGATCGGAGCCGTACGCGCTCCATCCCGAGCGGAAGATGACCCACGATCCTGGCTCCAGCGGCCCGTGCTCGTGCTCCCACTCCTCGAAGTGCTCGGCCCCGAGCAGGAAGGTCTGGTTCTCCGCGACTTCCACGGTCTTGTCGATCACCGCGACTGGGCCGATCAGCCGGGTCGGAGAGATCTGGTCGACGGCGAGGCCTTCGCGTCCGCTGATCCAGTGGCGTGGCGCGTCGACGTGGGTTCCGGTGTGCTCGCCCAAGGTCATGTCGCTCCAGGACCAGCCGGGGCCGCGCTCGTCGAAGTCGCTCACCGGGCGCGTTGTGAAACCGGCGCTCGGAGCGAAGGGGGCCGGCACTGGCACCACCGGCGTTCCGGAGTGGAGCGGGGTGGTCAGGTCGATCACTTCGATGGCGCCGGAGGCGATTCCTGCGGTGAAACCGGAGGTAGAGGTCACAGCATTCCTTTCCATGGTCGACTGCGGTCGAGTGATTATTCCGACGGCAGGTAGGCGTGCGCTTCGACTTCGATGAGCATTCCCGGAGCGAGGAATTCCGCGACATATCCATGTCCGATGAAACCGCGGTCCGGGAAGCGTTCGCGGAATATGTCGTCGAGCGTCCCGAAGTTGTTGCGGTCGTTCAGGATCACCCGGATCTCGTAGACGTCGGCCAGCGATCCCCCGGCGTGCTCCAGGACCTTCTCGATGTTGTCGAAGGTGGTGTTGGCCTGCTCCAGGAAGCTGTCGGGGAGGACGCGGTCGGCCAGTGGGCCGCTGAGGTTGGTCAGTGCCGAGGTTCCTGAGACGAACACCCAGTCGCCGATGCGGACCGCCCGGTCGAAGTGGCCGGCCGGATCCGCCAGGGTCGGCGGGTTCAGCGGGATCACCGTGTGCTTCTTCATTGTTCCTCGACTCATTCTTCCCTCTTTCCGGTCATTGGAGCCGATGGTTGCGGCGTGCTGATTTCCGTAAACGGAAGTCAATGGTTTCGCCGTGTTGAGATGATCTCTCGGCGGCCGGTTGTGTTCCACGGTGAAGCGACAGGATCGAATACCTGGTCTTTGTGGAAGTGACAAGTCCTCGGCCGCTTGCCGGCCGGTCTCCGTCGTCGTCCGACGTCAGGCGACGTCAGCGGCTGGCGCGGTTTCCCGGTGGTGCCGGCCCGTGCGCAGGGCCAGCGTCGCGGCGATGCCGCCGCAGAGCGGCAGTGTCAGGCATAGGAAGATCGTCGGCGATGACCATCCCGCACCGATCATGAGGCCGCCGAGGGACCCGCTGGCGAGCTGGCCGAGCTGTCCGACCCCGTTCGCCCAGGATGTGCCAGTCGCCCGTGCCGAGGCCGGATACGTCAGCGTCGCCAACGCCGGCAGGACCGCGTTGGAACCGCCCAGGAACAATCCGAGCAACAGGACGATGCCGAAGAATCCGCCGGTGCCCATCTGCAGGACCCCGACCGCCACCAGTCCCGCGCCGCCGACCGCCCAGAGCAGCGCGAGCAGGGAGTCGGCGTCGGACCGACGCAGCGTGACGGACACCAGCAACTGGCCGACCAGTCCGCAGATGCCGAAGAGACCGACGGCCACTCCGGACTGGGCGGTGGTGAAGTCGCTGTGGTCCAGTAGCAGCGGCAGGTAGTTCGCGATCAGGAAGACCACGCCGAACCCGATGAACGAGCAGAGCCAGAGCAGCAGTGTGGTCGGCAGAAACGTGCGGGACACCAGGGCCGAGCCCGCCCGCTGCCGGCGCTGCGCGACCGTCGGCGTTGCGAGGGCCTGTGCGTCCAGGGCGCGGTCCGGGGCGAGTCCGGTCAGGCTCCGTTGGACGGCTGCCGTCGGGCAGCCTCTGGTCAGCAGCGAACTCACCGGCTCCGGTACGAGAGCGATCAGCAGCGGCGCGAGCAGCACCGGCGGGATGCCGCAGACCACCAGCAGGGCACGCCAGCCCAGCGGGGGAAGCACGGCGGAGGCGAGGAAGCTGCCGAGGATGTATCCGACCGCGCCGCCGCACCAGGTCAGCGAGACCATCGACGCCCGCCGGGCGGTCGGCGTCGACTCGGTCACCATCGTCACCACCGCGGGCACCATGGCCCCGATCCCCGCGCCGGAGAGGAGACGCAGGGCGACGAACGCGGGGATCGACGGCACGAGGCCCATGCCCGCAGTGGCCGTTCCGAAGACCAGGAGGCCGACGATGGCGATACCCCTGCGGCCGCATCGGTCGGCCAGCGGGCCCGCCACGAACCCGCCGAGCGCCATGCTGAGTCCGCCGAGTGTGACGGTGAGTGTCACGGTGCCCATCGTCGTCTCGTGTTCTCGCACGAGCTCCGGGTAGACGAAGCTGGCACTCGCGAGGTCCAGGCCCTGAACGATCATCGCGGTGAAGCAGACCGCGACGATGAGCCACTGCCGCTTCCCCATGCCGATGAGGTCCAGGATTTCCTGCGGGTTCATCCGGGTGGCGGAGGAGGTGGCTCTGGCGGGGCTCTCAGAGGGAAGCTGTTGGGACGTCGGCGGGTCGTTGGCGTTGTTCGGCACAGTGGTCTCACCTCGATGCGCCAGTGGTGGATCGGCGGTCACAGCCAGCCGGTGAGGACGGACAGGAAGCCGTCCGGATCGTCGAGCTGTAGGTCGTGGCCTGCCTCCGGCAGCGTGGCCACCTCGAAGCCGCGGTCGGCCAGAAGCCCGGCCGCGGCCGGGCGGACCACGGAGCCGATGCCGGCGAGCAGCAGCAGGCTCGGCGTCTCCGCCCGTTCCGGCACGTAGTTGGTGTGGCGTCGGGAGAGATCGGCGACAGCGTCCAGTACCGCTGGATCGCACAGCGCGACGCCCGCTGCGAAGGCCTCGGCGTCGGCGGGCGTCCACTTCGGGTGGCCGACCAGCAGATCGTTCGCCCGGATCCTGCTCAGCGCGGACCGGATGCGGGCGAAGTACTCCGGTGGCTTGACGTCGTGCTCGAATCCCGGCTCCGCGTACACCGCGCGGCGCGGGCGCAGGCGTTCCACGGCCAACGACAGCACGGTGGCTCCCAGGGAGTGCCCGATCGCGACGTCCACGGTGCCGCCGGCGGACTCTGGCAGGGACTCGACCAGGTCGTCCGCCCACGCTTCGGGAGAGTACGAGCCTCGGGGGCTCAGGCCATGGCCACGCAGGTCGGGGGCGAGCACGGTGTAGCCCAGTGCGGCGACCCTGGGTGCCAGGCTGTTCCAGATGCGGCTGTCGACGGTGCCGCCGTGGACGAGCAGGGCGGTGCGGGGACCGTCGCCCTGAATTCGGGTGTGGAGTTTCATGACGCCTCCGTGGAGCTGCCGGTTGCCTGCACATGGGTTGTGATCGGCCCGGCCAGTCGGTCGGCCGCGGTCTCCAGCATCCAGTGGCCGATGCCCGGCAGGGTGAGCGTGCGGAACTCGCCCGCCACATGGTCGCCGCAGCGTGCGGCGGTGGCCCGGGTGAGCGCGGGTCCGTCGGTCCATATGTAGAGCGTCGGCACCGGGGTCCTGTCCACCTCGGCCATCCGCTCCAGCGGGATCAGGTGCCATGCGAGGGCCGCTGCCAGCACGTCCTCTTCTCCCACCCGCGACGCGGTCCGCTCCACCTCCTGCGGGGGCATGCCGGATCTGTGCAGGAACTCGCGCAGGCCGCGTCCGTTG
Source organism: Streptomyces hygroscopicus subsp. hygroscopicus (assembly GCF_001553455.1). Taxonomy (GTDB): domain Bacteria; phylum Actinomycetota; class Actinomycetes; order Streptomycetales; family Streptomycetaceae; genus Streptomyces; species Streptomyces hygroscopicus. The sequence continues at coordinate 36,730 of NZ_BBOX01000116.1, read as the reverse complement.
TCGGCGAGGAGCGCCCTCGCCGCCGGTACCGGCGGATTCATCTCCTCCAGGGCCGACCACTGGGCGCGCTGTTCCGCATCCGCCGCCACGGCCAGAGCGAACGCCCGAGGATGCGGGAAGCGCAACGCGGTCAGCGAACGCACCCGCTCGGGCGCGGAGGCCGCCAGCTCCCAGGACTGCATGGCGCCGTTGCCAAATCCGCAGAGGTGGAAACGGCCGAGCCCGAGGCCGTCGGCAACGCCGAGCGCGTCGGCCACCACGGCCTCCAGCGTGTAGGTGTCCAGCGGCGGGCGTGCCCCGGCCGAGTAGCCGCGCTGGTCGAACGCGATCGTCCGGATGCCCGCCTCGGCCAGGCGCCGGCCCAGTCCGTCCCAACTGGCGGCGCATTGCGGGAAACCGTGCAGTGCGAGGAGGGGTTCACCGTTACTGGGGCCCCATTCCCGGACGTCGAACACCAGGTCGTCGACCTGAACGCGGTTCTGTCGCTGTCGGTGATCAGCCATCATCTTTCCTCTGCTGTCCGTCCCCGTGCCGTCCGCCTCCGAGCCCGTCCACGACGGACGCGAGCTCGTCGAGCCTGTGCAACACCTCCGGATCCGGCCGGGCGCGCGTCACGAACACGCATCGCTCCACGCCCATCTCGGCGTACGAGTCCAGCCGGGCCCTGTCCGCGGGCGCGCCGAGTACGGTGACCGGGATCCGGCCGCGGCCGGAGTCGGCGGCCCGCCGGGCCAGCTCGGCGATCGCGGCGGCGAGGGGGGCGTCGTCCTGCCCGATCGTGTTGGGCAGCCAGCCGTCGCCGTACTCCAGCACCCGGTCGAGGACCGTCGGGCCCATACCTCCCACCAGTACCGGCGGGTGCGGCCGCTGCAGGGGTTTCGGCCACTGGTAGGACGGCTCGATGCGTACGTGGTCCCCGTGGAAGTCGGCGATCTCACTGCTCCACAGCCGCTTCATCGCGAGCACCCGCTCGCGCAGCAGGGCCATCCGGGTGACCGGATCGGTCCCGTGCTGGGCCATCTCCTCACGGTTCCAGCCGGCACCCACGCCGAACAGGAACCGGCCGCCGCTCAGCCGGTCGAGTGTGGCCACCTGCTTGGCGGTGTGGATGGGGTCGCGCTGGACGAGCGCGCAGATGCCGGTGCCCAGGAGCAGGGTCCGGGTCGCCTGCGCCGCCACGGCGAGCGCGATGAAGGGATCGTAGGAGCGGTAGTAGCCCCGGGGCAGGTCGCCGCCGCCCGGATACGGGGACGTGCGGCTCGCGGGTATGTGCGAGTGCTCCGGAAAGAACAAGGAGTCGAATCCGCGCTCTTCGACCGCCTGGGCCAGAAGCTCGGGGCGCATGCTCTCGTCCGTGACGAAGCCCGCGATGCCGAATCTCATAGGGCCGCACTCCTGCCGCTCAGAGACATCCGGGTCCTGGATCCCGGTCCGGGGGCCGTCACCGCGCCGCAGCCGGGTGGTATATGCCTGCCGGCTGCGGTGGCGGGGGCCGATGCAGGCAGCGGCAACCCATGGGTCTGCCTTCGGGGAACTGGTGCGTGGCCATGTGTTCCTCAGCTGACGGTGAGCGGATCGGGGACCTCGTCGCACACCACCAGGTCCATATGACCGAGACCGGTGATCGCGGCCTGGATCCGGTCCCCGTCGTGGAGATAGCCGGGAGGGTCGAGCTGGAAGGCGCATCCGGCGGGTGAGCCTGTGAGGATGAGGTCGCCGGGGAAGAGGTCCATCGTGGCGCTGACCGATGCGATCAGTCCGGGAACGTCGACGAGCATGCTGCTGGTCCACGCGTCCTGCCGGCGTTCTCCGTTCACCGACAGCGTCAGACGCAGAGGCCGGTCCGGATCGATCTCGTCCGAGGTCAGCAGCCAGGGACCGGTCGGGCAGAACGTCGGGAAGCCCTTGCCACGGGCGATCTGCAGCAGCAGAGGGTTGCTCGCCCCGGCACCCAGGGCGATGTCCCGGGCAGTAGCGTCATTGGCGATCATGTAGCCGGCCACGTGCGCCTGCGCGTCCTGCCGCCGGACCCGGCGGCAGGCCCGACCGATCACCACGCCGAGTTCCAGCTCGTAGTCGAGCTGCGTGGTCTCCGGTGGCTTGACCAACGGATCGTTCGGCCCGCTCAGCGCGCTCGGCGGCTTGAGGAACACGACCGGATCGCCGGCCGGTTCCGCTCCGCTGAGCACTCCGGTGGCGTGCTGAGGGTAGTTGAAACCAATCGCGACGATCTTGCCGGGGCGCGGCACGGGCGGCCCGAGGCGCAGCCCGTCGAGCGGGACGGCGCCGTCACCGGCCACCACGGCCTGCCGCACCAGTGCTTCCACGGCGGGCCAGAGTCCGAGGAGGTCCCCCATCTCCGCGATGTGCAGGCCGGCACGGCGGAGGACCGGGCGCAGCGGCAGCAGCAGGTGGTCGCCGATCAGCACTCCCGGTTCCTCGCCGTTCGGCGGGCCGTAGGTCACCAGGCGCATCAGCTTCTCTCCTTCGCGTTGCCCACAGTGATCGCGGCGGTCGGGCACTCGTGGGCCGCGCGCAGTACCACGCCGACCAGTCGTGTCGGCAGGGTCTGCTGAAGCATCCGGGCCCGGTTGTCCTCCTCGTCGGGGGCGAACACCTCCGGGCAGAGCTCCGCGCAGTTCCCGAACCCGCAGCAGCGACTGCGGTCGGCCCTCGCCCTCATGCGCCCCGCCCCAGCCGCAGCGGGAGTGCCTCGGTGGAGGCGAACGTCAGGTCGTGGGAGCGGACCGGCTCGTCGGCCGTCACCTCGGCGTCGGGGAACCGTGCGAAGAAGCGGGTCAGGAAGATCTGGCCCTCCCATCGCGAGAGCGGTGCCCCGGGGCAGTAGTGCGCACCGGCGGCGAAGGCCATGTGCCGGTGGTCGGCACGGCTGATGTCGAGGCGGTCGGCAGCGGGAAACCGGCGTTCGTCCCGGTTGGCCGCCGCCAGACCGAGCACCACGTGCGTGCCTGCGTCGAGGCGTTCGCCGGCGACCTGTACCGGGGCGGCCAGGTCGCGCCAGACGAAGTGGACCGGTGCGTCGAAACGCAGCGTCTCGGTCCAGGCGTTCGCGGCGAGGCCGGGTTCCGCGCGCAGGGCGGCCGACTGCTCGGGGTTGCGCAACAGGGAGTGGACCGCCGAGGTGAGGCTCACTCGCGTGGTGTGGTAGCTGGCGACGAGCAGGCCGATCAGCGTCGTGACGAGTTCGGTACGGCTCAGCCGGTCCCCGTCCTCGGCGCCGGCCAGCAGTGCCCCCACCACGTCGTCATTCGGCAGCCTGCCGCGCAGGGAGTCCAGGATGCCGCCGAAGTAGTCGAAGGAGAAGCGCGCGGCGTCGTCGGCGGTGGCCAGGGCGTGGGGGGTGAGGTCGCCCTGGCTGAGCACGTGGTTGAGGGCGGGCTGGTGGCTGAGCAGCGTCTCGGCGTCCGACTCGGGCGCATGGATCAGCCGGCAGGCGATCCGGGCCGGGATCACCGAGGCGATCTCCCGGACGAAGTCGATCTCCCCGGCACCGGCCACGGCGTCCAGGCAGTCGTCGACGATCTCGGCGATCCACCCGCACATCCCCTGCACCCTGCGCGGAGTGAAGGCCGGCATGATCAGTCTGCGCAGGCGTGTATGGGCGGGCGGATCGAGGCAGGGCAGGGTGCGGTAGAACTCCGCTGCCGGCCCGGCACCGATGTGTGCGGGCACCGCACCCGGCTCCGGCTGCACCCGTGCCCGCTCGTCGCGCAGTACCGCATCGACATCGGCGTACCGGGTGACGACACAGCATCGTCGGCCGTTGAGCGAGGTCCACAGCACCGGAGCCTCGTCGCGCAGTCTCCGGTAGGTCGGGTAGCGGTCGCGGAGAAACCCCGGGTCGGCCGGGGCGAAGATCACGTCTGACGGCATCGGCTGTGCTCCTCGCTTTCGGTACGCCGAGCGTAGGAAGCGAGCCGCTGCCGGACATTGGGCGAACGCCGGGATGCCGGACCGGAATCATGTGGATTCCACAAAGCGCCGGTCCGCCCGGAACCGCCGGCTACCCGGGATCAGTCAGATCCGCCAGGACGGAACGCAGCAGACCGGGGAGCGTCCGAGGGTCGAGCCCGGTCAGATCCTGCCACCGGGCGAGCCGGTAACCAACCGTGTTCGGATGGACCCCCAGTTCGGTGGCGGCACCGGAGAGCGTGAAACCGCACCGGGAGAAGGCCCGTACGGCGTCGACCAGAATCGGGTTCTCCCGTGCCACCTGCCTGGCCCGCGTGAACAGCGGCTCCAGTCGCTGCTCGGCACCCGTCAGGCTCGCCTGCAGCCATACGTCCTCGAAGCGGATGACGCCGCTTCCGCCCCCCGGTGCCAGGCGCAGGGCCCTCTCCGCGTCCCCGATGCTCATCTCGGCACCCACCAGGCCCTCCCGGAGCAGCCCGACGCCGAGCAGCGCCCCGCTGCCACCCAGCTGTGCCACCCGCGACACCACCTTCGCCGTGGGCACATTCTGCGCGAGGACGATCAGCACTGCTCCATGCAGACCGCACTGCACCGTCCCGCCGAGCTGCCGGGCGGCCCGGTGCAGCGGATCCAGCTGGCCCTGTGACCAGGCCCCCGCGGGGGCGCACAACGCCTGGAACCGACCGGACGGATCGAAGCCGAGTTCCCGCGCGATCTCCCGTACCTGCTCATCCGTGGCACCGCCGCCGCGCAGCAGTTCGAACAGGCGCTGGCGAAGCCCGGCCTCGTAGCTGTGCCGGGCCCCGGCCTCCTCGATGTACGCGTCCACGACGACGCTGCTCATCGCCTGGATCCACAGCCAGATCGGCCCCACCAGTTCGATCAGCGCGCCTTCGTCCCCGTCGTGCGCCTGGCGCAGCTGCTCCCACAGCTCGCGGGCCACCACGTGGAAGGCGGCCAGTACGTCATAGACCGGCAGCCCGTAGTAGGAGCGCCGGCGCGAGGCCAGCTGAATCTCCCGCAACTGGTCGGCGGCCGGCTCCTCGCCCGCTGCCAGGCTCGACAGCAGAGTCTGCGCGGTCGCCCGGACCGTCCGGTCATGCTCCTCGCGCGGCATCTGGGCGTAGGACGGGATCTCCGTGCGAATGCGCTCCGTCAGCATCTCGCTGATCTCATCGATCCGGTCAGTGAGGACACCACACAGCCGACCGAGTTTGTCCAAGCGGTCAACGCTTGGCAGATCGTCGGTCACGAGCGTCATCAAAACACGCCATCGCATCTTCTCCAACATTCCGGAAGGGACCACAACCGCAACCGCAGGGCTTCGGCGTAGTTGCTCGGCGCGCGGTTCGTGGTGGCCTGCCTGCTCGGCGGTGACCCGGGAACGTAACAGGCACGGGCTTCCAAGAACACGGAGTGCGGACGCGTCGGCGGCCCACCAGGTGGTGGTGTGCCCGTCGCGGAAGGTGCGGGTCACCGCCGTCCAGTCGCCCGGCCGGCCGGGGCCGCGCCAGGCCAGTTCCCGGGCGGCGTCAACCGGGGTGTGGCCATCGGGGCCGTACGCCCAGGTGCCGCGGCGCCGTGTGAGGGCCATCACGAACGGCATTCCGGCTGCGGCCGGTTCACGGCGGAAACCGTCCTGGTCGCCGTGGGCACAGCCGGCCGCTACCGCGGAAGCCCACTCCGGCCCGGGTGGCCCGGCGGGCGAGTGCGGCAGCGATCTGGAGTTTCGTGGCGAATCCCGGATCGCGCCGGCGGCGATCTGCCAGCCCGCGACGTCCCGCAGGAGTTGGAAGAAGCGCTCGATGCGGTCCCGGTTGCCGCAGGGCGTCGGCGGCCCCGGCCCAGTCGGCCGGCACGGTCACGTCGTGCCGGCCGGGGACGACGGCCCGGGACAGGTCCTCCTCCTGCAGGAAGTCGATCCGGTCGGCCACGCCCAGCTTGTCGAAGAGCCCCCGCGGGGGTGCAGCCCTGGCCCGTCGAGGCCGACGCCGGACAGCTGGTGCAGGGCTACCCCGAACTCCTACCGCCCGCGACGGAAAGAGGTGGCACAGCCCCCGGGGACGTTGTGCCGCTCGGCCAGCAGGGTGCGCAGCCCGGCGCGCTGGAGGGTGGTGGCGGCGGTGAGGCCGGCATTGCCGGCTCCGATGACGGCGGCGTCGACGTCCGTCATGCTTCGGCCCCCGCAGCCTCGGCGGCGATCTGGTCGAACTGGGCGCCCATCGCCTCGGCGAGCGCCTTGGCGGCGGACAGCGGCCGGACCATGACGGTGAAGTCGTCGATCTTCCCCTCCTCGTCGAAGTGGAGGAAGTCGCAGCCCTGGATCTGCCGCCCGTCCACGGTGGCGGTGAAGACGAATGCGTGGTCGCGGCCGTCGGGGTTCGCGATCTCGCGGACGTAGGTGAAGTCCTCGAAGACCCGCATCACGCCGCGCAGGATCGCCGCGGTGATCGCCTTGCCCGGGTACGGCTTGAAGGCGACGGGACTGGTGAAGACGACGTTCTCGGCGAGGAGTGCCTCGATGGCGGCCTCGTCTCGGTTCTCGACGGCCTTGCGGAACGGGTGCACGACATCACCTGTATTCAATCAGTTGATTAGGTGCATGGGAGGTTAGGTTCGCCCGATGGGGGTTGTCCATGCCGCGTTGCACTGGTGGTACGGGCCGATCCTCAAAAGGGCCAGGTAGAGCGGCCGGCCGTCGGGCGAGACGAGGATCCCGTTCGGAGTGACGACACCGTCGTCGGCGACGACGACCGTGCCGTGGGAGTCGTGGAGTCCGCCGTCACGGTCATGGCCTCGTCGATGAACGGCAAAGGCATCTCGAAGGGGGTCTGCAGCCAGTCGCCGGACGCCCACCGTCGGCCGGGAGCGACTTCGCGGTGGAGGGCACGGGGTTCCTGGATGCCTGCTGGAGACTCACCTGGGTGCACGGATGCCGGGCCTTGGCCGCCAAACGGCCCGGTACCGGCGTCAGGGTGCAACAGGCGCACTCTTTACTGGCTGATTGCGGCGGTGCCGGCGAGAACGATCACGGCGCCGGTGATGCGGCGGGGAAGGTGCCCTTCGTGGAAGAGCCGCCAGGCGAGCAGCGATCCGAGGATGATGGACGATTCGCGGAGCGGGGCGACGAGGGCAAGGGGGGCGGTGCGCATCGCGACGAGGACGAGGATGTAGGCGATCGGCGAGAGTACCGCGATCACGAGGATCGGGACCGCGTCGGTGCGGATTTCGGGCGCGAGCTGCTTGCGCCGGGCCAGGCCGCGCGGCAGGAGCATGAGGGTCTGCAGTAGCAGTGTGCCGACGAAGTACGGGACGGGTTCGAGGTGCAGGACGGTGATGCCGTAGCCGTCCCAGAGTGTGTAGGCGGCGATCGTCACACCAGTAGCGGCCCCCCAGGCGATACCGGGGAGGGGGTGGCGATGGCCGGAGGCGAAGGGATTGCCGGTGACGACGAGGATGCCGACGACGACCAGCGCGGCGCCGAGGATCGCCGTGCCGGTGAGGTGTTCGCCCAGGACGAGCAGTGCGCAGAGCATGGTGAGCACGGGGCCGGTTCCGCGGGCGACGGGGTAGACGACGCCGAGTTCGGCGCGGCCGTATCCGGCCTGCAACGTCAGCGAGTACGCCAGGTGCAGGACGGCGGAGACCGCGCAGCCGACCGCGAGTTCCCGGTCCAGGGCCTGCGCGCCGGTCACGATGAACGCGACGCCCAGCGGGAGGAACAACGCCGCCGAGGCGATCGTGTACCCCCAGACGAACAGGACCGTATCGCCTCGTTTGTACTTGGAGGCGGTGTTCCACAGGGCATGGCATGCGGCGGCGGCGAGGACGAGGGCGATGGTGCCGGGCTGCATCGGGTCCCCTTCAGCCGAAGTCGGGCAGGTCGATGCCCGCGTACTCGGCTCGTCGCCTGCGATCCGGGTCCCGGATCGCGATCGCGGCTGCGAGGGCGTCGACGACGGCGAGGTGCGCGATGCGGCTGCCGGCGGCGGCCATCTGCTCCGACAGCGGCGCGCCGCCGACGGTGAGGACGACGTCGGCGAGATCGGTCAGCGGCGTGCCGTACTGATTCGTGATCGCGATCAGCGTCGCGCCGGAGGAGGACGCGGCATCGGCGACGGCGAGCGTGGTCGCGGTGCGCCCGGTCGAACTGACGAGCACGACGACGTCGTCGGACCCGAGGAGTCGCATCGCGATCATCGCGGATTCGTGGTCGGCGATGCCGACCGTTCTCGCGCCGAGCGCGCGGAGCCGGAACACAGCGTCGGCGGCAACCGTCGCGGACGGCCCCGCCCCGAACGCCATCACCTGCTGCGCGTGCAGCACCGAGTCGACTGCTGCGTCGAGCGCGGCCGTGCCGAGCGCCCCGCTGAGCGCGGTCAGGGCGTCGTGGCCTGCCCGGGCCGATGCGTCGATGATCGTGCGGGTCGTCGCGTCCGCCCCGAGGGCAGGCGACGGATCGAAAAAGTCCGTCGTGCCGCGGGCACGGGCGATTTCGAGCTTGAGGTCGGCGAACCCGCCGAAACCGAGCGCGCGGGCCGCGCGGACGACGCTGGGCGCGGACACGCCCGCCCGGGCGGCGACCTGTGCCGTGGTCGCACTGCCGACGAACAGCGGGTCCTCCAGCAGGAGTTGCACCACGCTCGTCTCGCTGGGGGCCAGACCGCCGGCTCGCGCCTGGATGCTGCCGAGCCATGTCACCAGGGAGTCGTCCATGAAATGTAGTTACCTTTCCCCTCATCTGCTCGTAACAATGTAACATCGAGCGGGTGACAGAAGAGAACAGTTCTCCAGCCACGGGTGATCAGCGGCCCTTGACTGTGGCGGTCGTCGGTCCGGGCGCGATCGGCACGACGATCGCGGCGGCGCTGTATGAGGGGGGCGCGAGCCCGATGGTGTGCGGTCGCACGCCGCGTGACCAATTGGCACTGCGCGACGGAGACGACATGGTCGTGGTGCCGGGACCGGTGCTCGTGGACCCCGATGCCGTCGGCAGGACGGTCGATCTGGCGTTCCTCTCGGTGAAGGCGACGCAGACGGAAGGGGCTCTCGGGTGGCTGGAGGCGCTGTGCGCGCCCACCACGGTGGTATGCGTGCTCCAGAACGGCGTCGAGCAGGAGAAGAGCCTCGGTCACCTGTCCCATGGGCGAGCGGTCCCGGCCGTCGTCTGGTTCCCCGCGCAGACACTGCCCGACGGCGCGGTTCAGCTCCGCGGCGACGCACGGCTCACCCTGCCCGACGTGCCCGCTGCGGACGTCGTCGTGCGAGCGCTTGCCGGCAGCCGCTGCGCCGTGGACGTGTCGGCCGATTTCGTGTCGGAAGCCTGGCGGAAGCTGCTGCAGAACGCCGCAGCCGGGCTGATGGCCCTCACGCACCGACGGTCGGGCATGTTCCACCGGACCGACATCGGCCGGCTGACGACCGACTACCTCCGCGAATGCCTCTCCGTGGCGCGAGCGGAGGGCGCAGCGCTGGACGACGCAGACGCCCTGGCGATCGTCGACAAGTTCCGAGGATTCCCGCCCGACATGGGCACCTCGATCCTGGCCGACCGCGAGGCCGGGCGGCCGCTCGAATGGGACGTCCGCAACGGTGTCGTCCAACGGCTGGGTAAGCTCCACGGCCTACCCACCCCGATCAGCGACGTCCTCGTGCCACTGCTCGCCGCCGCAAGCGACGGCCCCGGATGACCCGTCGCGGATCCACAGCCTCGCCGGCATGATGCCCGATGCTGCGACATCGAAGGCCGCCATCGCCGCTCTCCCCGGCTGGGTGCCCGCTCCGTCCCCGGGCAATCCGCGGTTGCTCGTTGTCGGCGGCGTACGTGTCGCGCCGGGGCCGCAGGCCGCCGGGCAGGTCGGGGACTGGAAGGAGTATCTGCCGAGGACGTTGATGTGGTGGCGCACGAACGGCGAGAGCCGGGCGATGTCCTCGTGGCGGACCCCGAAGCCGTCGTCGCGGAGCTGGTTGAGCGCGGCGTCCAGGTAAACGGGTGTTGAACAGCACACGACGGCCGCCGGCTTCCTGCTCCAGACGTCGGCTACCCGGTCTCTCGGCCGTCGACGTAGGTCGCCACCACCTCGATGTCCCCGATACGTGATGTATCGACACGCCGGGGGTCGTCGCCGAGCACGACCAGGTCGGCGCGCTTGCCCGGGGTGAGGCTGCCCAGGCTGTCCTCCCAGCGGCAGGCGAACGCGCCGGCGACCGTATAGGCCCGCAGGGCCTCGTCGAGGGTGATCCCCTCGTCCGGGCCGATCACCCGACCGGACTCGGAGGTGCGCTCGACCATGAACTGGATGGCCCTCAGCGGGGATCCGTCCGTGACGGGACGGTCGGAGCTGCCGACGAGGGGGATGCCGTGGTCCAGGAACGCCTTGCCGCGGTAGAGCCACGGGGCCCGTTCCCCGCCCATGATCGCCGCGTAGTCGTCGCCGAAGCAGCGCAGGAAGTTGGGCTGGACGACCGCGCTGATGCCCAGTCGCGCGAAGCGCGGAAGCTGGTCGGGGCGGATCAGGCCGGCGTGCTCGATGCGGTGCCGGGCGCCGGGGCGTGGCCGGAGCCGCTGGGCCCGTTCCAGGGCGTCCAGGGCCACGTCAGCAGCGCGGTCGCCGATCGCGTGGACCGCGAGCTGCCACCCGGCCAGGTGGCCGTCCACGATCGTGTCCGCGAGCACCTCCGGGTCGTCCTGTAGCTCACCCATGTGATCCAGCCCCTCGTACGGGCTGCTGAGCGCGGCGGTCCGGGCCATCATGCCGCCGTCTGTGTAGATCTTCAGCGCGCCCACGGAGAGCCGGTCGTCGCCGAACCCGGTGCGCAGTCCGAGGTCGAGGGCTCGGGGAATGCCGTCGGCTTCGTGTGCGGCGACCGGGTGCAACCGGTCGGCGGACACCATGACCTGTACGCGCAGCGGCAACAGGCCGGATTCGTAGGCGAGTTGGTAGGCGCCCAGCTCGACCGGGCTGTGGCCGAAGAGGGCGCCGCCGATGCCCGCCTCGGCGCAGGCGGTGACGCCCTCGGCCAGGCACGTGCGGGCGGCGCGGGCGATCGCCTCCGCCAACTCCCGCTGGGAGTACGGGAGGCGCAGAGCGCGGGCGGCGCCCATGGCACCCTCGGCGAGGAAGCCGCTGTCATGCGGGATGTCGGCGGGGAGCAGGTCGAGGACGGCGGAGTTGACGAGGCAGCCGTGCCCGGAATCGTGCATCACCAACAGCTTGCGCCCGTGGCTGACCTTGTCCAGTTCGGCGGCGGTCAGGTGGCGTCCCAGGGCTCGCTGGTCATAGCCGGCGATGCTCACCCAGGCTCCGGGCGAGCCGTTCCGGGTGACGGCCTCCTCCACGGTGGCGAGCACGTCGTCGATCCGAGTGCGCCCCGCGATGCTCGGGGTCTTCTGCTTGAACCCGGTCCAGGCCAGGTGCACATGGGGATCGATGAACCCGGGCAGCACGGTGGCGCCCTGCAGGTCGATCACCTCGCGGGCGGGCAGGGAGGTCACGGCCTCGTCCAGGCCCACGATCCGGCCCCGCCAGATGCCCAGGTCGTGTGCGACGGGGTGGTCCGGGTCCATGGTGAGGAAGCGGGCGTTCGTCAGTCTGGTGCAGAGCATCTGCCGGGGCTCTCCTCGGTGCCTGGGCGGCTTGCGACGACGCGGGGGCCGGTGACGGCCGAGTCAGTTCTCCATGGTCTCCGCCAGGGATCGGGGGCGCAGGTCGGTCCAGTGGGCCTCGATGTACTCCAGGCACGCCTCACGGGTGTTCTCGTCGAAGACGATCGTCCATCCCCCGGGCACCTCGGCGAAGGCGGGCCACAGCGAGTGCTGGCCCTCGTCGTTCACCAGGACCAGGAAACGGCCTTCGGTGTCATCGAAAGGGTTTGTGCTCATGTCCAGCGCCTCCTACGAAGCTCTGACTTAGGTTAGGCTCGCCTAATCGACTGGAGTTTAGCTCTGTCCCTTTCCCTCTCACAAGGAGACGTTCATGCGCCTGGGCGCGGTCGATGGGGAGAACGCCTTCGCCGGGTTCGGGTTGCCCGGCGCACCCGGCACCGACGGGTTCTGGGCGGCGGCGAGGACACCCCGGTCGGTGCCCGCCGACGGCGGCGGTTGGCTGACCTTGTTCCTGTGGCGCGGGTCCGAGGCGAGCATCGGCTTCGAGAGCTGGTCGGAGCCGGTGCCCCTGCGCCGGTGGGGTGATACGGACTGCTGGTACGCCGAGGTGCGCATGCCCGCGCGGTTGCGGGTGACCTATCAGTTCCTCGTGGGCGACGCGGCGCACGCCGACCCGTTCAACCCGGTCGGTGCGGGCGGTGACCGGTCCATCGCCGCGACCCCGGACGCCCCGGTCCAGCCGCACTGGCCCGTCATCGGCGCCGGCTCCGACGCCGTACTGCCACTCCCCCGCACCCGGATCCGCTGGAGCAGTGAACGGCTCGGCGGGCGGCGCACCGTGCGGGTCCACCCGGCGGGCGGTGGCGGCCCCGTGGTCCTGCTGCTCGACGGGGACGACTGGCTGTATCTGCACCCGGCCATGACCGCGTTCGAGTCGGCCGTCGCCAGTGGCGCGATGCCCGCCGTCACGCTCGTCTTCCTGCCGAGCAGGGACAGGGAAACCGAGTTCGGGTGCGGACCGGACCTGTGGGAGGCGATCCGGGACGAACTGCTGCCACTGGTGGCGGAATCCGGCGTACCCGCCGATGTGGACCGGCTGGTGGTCGCCGGGCAGAGCATGGGCGGCCTGAGCGCGATGTACGCGGCACTGGAGTTCCCGGACCTGGTGTCCCGCGTCGCGTGCCAGTCGGGGTCCTTCTGGTGGACACCCGACGCCCTGGACCTGCCGGACCCCTTGGGCGGCCCGGTCGGCGGCACCGTCGCCGCGCGCCTGCGGGAGCGTCCCGACCTGTCCGGTCTGCGGGTCGCGTTCGACGTGGGGGAACACGAGACCCGGATGCTCCCCCACTGCGAGCTGATCGAGACCCTGGCGGCACGAACCGGCGCGACCGTACGGGTCTCACGGTCGGCGTCGGGCCATGACCGGGCGGGCTGGCGGCACGCCCTGCTCAGGGATGTCGCCTGGGCACTCGATGAGCAGGCATTCCGTCAGGGTCCTTCTGACGGATCTCCGTCAGAAGGACCCTAGCCGGTCGGCTCACCGGGCCACCGCCGCGCAGTAGTCCTCGTTCGTGGCGAGGAGGCTGCGATGGGTGTCCTCGGCGGTGATGACGCCGTCGTCCAGTACGAGGACACGGTCGGCGGCGTCCAGGAGGGCCGGGCTGCTGGTGATCACGACGGTGGTCCGGCCCCGGCGCAGCTTCGCGACGTTGCGCGCGATGAGCTGCTCGGTGACCGCGTCGACGGCCGTCGTCGGGTCGTGCAGGACGAGGACATCGGTGTCGGCGGCGAGGGCGCGGGCCAGGGAGAGCCGCTGGCGCTGGCCCCCGGAGAGGTTCGCACCGCGGTCGCGGACACCGTAGTCGAGTCCTTCGCGGTGGAGGGCGACCACGTCGGTCAGCATGGACGCTTCGATGGCCTCGGGGACCTTCCGGCTGGTGCCCAACGGGTCGATGTTCGTACGGAGGGTGCCCGCGAAGATCTCCCCGTCGTACGGGTTCACCAGCATGTACGCGCGGACCGCCTCGACCGACAGGTCCCTGAGCTCCTGCCCGCCAACCCGCACCGCTCCCTCGTAGGTGTCGGGCGGGACGGTCATGGCCAGGATCGACGCCAGGTCGGCCGCCGCACGCGGCTGGTAGGGGGCGATCGCCACGAACTCACCGGCGCTCACCTGGAACGTCAGCTTGTGCAGGGAGCCGTACCGGACGCAGTCAAGGTCGAGGTCTCCGCCCGCGGCCGGGTGCTCCGCCCCCGAAACCGTCACCGGCGGCGCGGCCAGCACCAGCGCCATCCGTTCGGCCGAGGCGCGCGCCATCATCACGTACTTCGGCATCTCCGAGAACAGCTTGAGCGGTTCCATGATGAACTGCGCCAGCCCCACCGCCATGACGAGCTGGCCGATGGTGATCCGGCCGCTCCACGCCAGCGAGCCCGCCGTCAGGGTCACGGCGGCGGCGAGGACCGCGTTGAGCGCCAGCGCGCTGCCCGCGTACACGCCGTTGACCTTGGCGACCGTGATCGCCTGGTGCTTCGCCTCCGTGCTGACCGCACGGTAGGACCGGAACGCCGCGTGGTTGCCGCCGAAGCCGTGCAGCGGGCGCAGCCCGGTGATCAGGTCGGCGACCTTCGCACCCGCCCGTGCCACCCGGGCCTGCTGTTCGCGGGTGCTGGAGCCGATCCGCTTGGACAGCACGCTCAGGGCCGACAGGATCGCGACGGTTCCCACGATCACCAGCAGGCCGAGCCGCACGTCGGCCATGCCGAGGGCGACCGCCGCGACCAGCACCGCGACCAGCGAGCTGATCAGCAGCGGCACCACCTCGATGATGTCGGCGGTCTGGTCGGCGTCCTCGGTGGCGATGGTCAGCACCTCGCCGGACTTGAGGTCCATGTCCCTGGCCACCGGCTGAAGGCCACAGGCCGCGACCTTCACCCGCCAGCGGTGTGCCTCGGTCGTGTTGGCCTTCTGGAGGATGCGCATCCCGAACCGCCACGACAGCGACACCGTCGTGATGATCACCGCCAGTGCGGCGATCGACAGGCCCAGTGCGCCGAGGCTCCGGTGGCGCATGGTGTGCTCGACGATCAGGCCGAGCGCGATGGGGAAGGCCGTCTCACCCGCCTGGTACAGGCCCATGAGGACGGTGCCCCAGGCCATGGCACCTGTGTTGCGGCGCAGTGCGGTACGGAGGATGGCGCACCCCGGTCGGGGCCGCCGCGGGTCAGGAGTGGTCATCGAGGATTCGGGCATCGAGGTGGCGGGCCATCGCTTCCGGGGTGCGCAGGGTGAACAGGTCTCGGATGGTGATCACTGGACCGTACTCGCGGCGGAGCAGCCCGATCAGCCGCACCGCCAGCATGGAGTGCCCTCCCAGGGACACGAAGTCGCTCACCGCGCTCACCTCGTCGTCGTCCAGGTCCAGTGCCTCGGCGAAGAACGCGCACACCACGGTCTCGGTCGCGGTCGCGGGCCCCCGCTCCTCCGCTGTGGTCAGCGCGCCCAGCGGCTTGGCCTCCGGCAACGCCTTGGTGTCAGCCTTCCCGTTCACCGTCAGCGGGATGCTGTCGACCTGGGCGTAGTGCGTCGGGCGCAGGAAGTCCGGCAGCCCGGCGCCCACTTCGGTGGCCACCGTCGCCAGCTCCGCGCCCTCCAGCACCAGATAAGCGGCCAGCCGGTACGCGCCGTCGACCTGCGGATCGGGCTGGGCGACCGCGGCGACGAACCGGACCGCGGGGTGTGCCGCGAACGCGGCCTCGACCTCGCCCGGTTCGACCCGGTGTCCCCGGATCTTGACCTGCTGGTCGGTGCGGCCCAGGTACATCAGGTGGCCATCGGGCCGGCGGACCACCAGGTCCCCGGTGCGGTACATGCGCTCGCCGGGCTCGCCGAACGGGCACGCCACGAAGCGGTGCGCGGTCTGGGCGGGCTGCCCGAGATAGCCGCGTGCGATGCCGATGCCCGACACGTACAGCTCGCCGGGCACTCCGTCCGGCAGCGGCCGCAGCCATGGATCCAGTACGTAGACATCGGTGTTGTCGATGGCCACACCCACCACCGGGTCCTGGCATTCGAAGGTGCCGACGCCGAGGGTGTTGATGGTGTACTCGGTGGGCCCGTAGAGGTTGTAGCCGACCGTCCCGTCGGTCTCGGCGAGCCGCTGCCACAGTGCCGGGGGGACGGCCTCGCCGCCCAGCAGCACCAGCGCCGGCCGCCGTCCGGGGTGGTCGAGCAGGCCCTCGGCCACCAGTTGCTGGGCGTAGGTCGGGGTCACGTTGATGACGTCGATGCCGTGCTCGAGGCAGTACTCGACCAGCCGGGGCGCGTCACGGCGCAGCTCCTCGTCGCAGATGTGCACCTCGTGGCCGTCGGCGAGCCACAGCAGCTCCTCCCACGACATGTCGAAGGCGAACGACACGGTGTGCGCGATCCGGAAGACCCGGTGGCCGTGCTCGGCCAGCACCGGTTCGAAGATCCGGCGCTGGTGGTTGATCAGCATGTTGGTGAGCCCGGCGTACTCGGTCACCACACCCTTGGGCTTCCCGGTCGAACCGGAGGTGTAGATCGTGTACGCGGGGTGCCGCAGCCGGTCCGGGTCGTCCGGCGCGAACGTCACGTACGGCTTCCCCTCGGGCAGGGGCCGGTCCAGTTCGATCAGGTCACCGGTGAGCCGGGGCGACACCGCGCTCACGGTGAGGATGACGTCCGGGCGGGCGTCCGCGACGATCGCGGCGATCCGCTCGTCCGGGTGGTCCAGCTCCAGCGGAACATACGCGGCGCCGACCCGCAGCACCGCGAACAGCGCCACGATCGAGTCGAGGGAGCGCGGGATCGCGAGGCCCACGGTCGTCTCGGGGCCGATGCCGCGCCCGGCGAGCACACCGGCCACCGCGCGGCTGCGGTCCCGCAGCTCGGCGAAGGTCATGGCCGCGCCGTGGGCGACCAGCGCCACCCGCCGCGGGGCGCGGTCCGCCGCCCGGTCGAACCGGTCGACCACGGTGTCCGTGCCGATGTCCGTACGCGCGCTCGGCGCAGGCTCCGGTCCCAGCCCCCGCAGCGCGCCGACCGGCCCGGTCGACCGGGCCAGGTCTTCGAGCACACGCAGGTAGTCGTCGAGGAGACGGCGGGCGTTGCCGGTGTCCTGATCGCGGTACTCCAGCTTGACCGTGAGCCGGTCGCCGGGCGTGACGACCCAGGTGAACGGGTAGTGGGTGGAGTCATCGGCCGACACCGAGGTGATGCCGTGCCGGGCGTTCATCTCGGCGAACGCGTCCATGTCCAGGAAGTTCTGCAGCACGAACAGGTTGTCGAACAGGGTGTCGTGGCCACTGGCTCGCTGGATCTCCCCGAGTCCCAGGTGCTCGTGGTCCATCGCCGCGACCCTGGCCGCCTGGACGGCCGACAGATACGCGCCGACCGTGGCGTCCGGCCGGGCCCGCGTCCACATGGGCACGGTGTTGAGCAGCACCCCGACGATGCCGTCCAGGCCCTCGCCCTCCCGGCCGGAGACGGTGATGCCGAACACGGCGTCGCCGCGGCCCGTGCGGGCGCCCAGCAGGAGGCCGAACGCGCCGGTCAGCACCGTGTTCAGGGTGACGCCGTGCGCTTTGGCCGCCGCCCTGAGCGACTCCGACTGTTCGGCGGACAGCGTGTGCACCAGCGCGTGCGGCAGGTCGTCCGAGAGGGCGGGAGCCGGTCCGGCGAGCAGCGTCGGGCCGGGGAGACCGGCCAGGTGCTCCGCCCAGAAGCGCTCCGATACGGCGGAGTCCCTGGCGTCCAGTGCCCGGGCGTGGTCCTCGAAGCTCGGCGTGGCCGGGGCCGGGGCGGGCAAAGCGCCCTCGAGAGCGGCCTGGTAGGCGTCGAACAGGTCCCGCAGCACGATCTCGCGGGACCAGCCGTCCCACAGCAGCAGGTGGTAGCTGAGCAGCAGCCCGTCGCGGTCGCCGGGCAGCCGCACCACGGTCATCCGGATCAGCGGCGGCTCACCCGGGTCGAATCCAGTGTCGCGGTCCCGGGTGCGCAGGACTTCGGCTTCCGCGTCCGTGGAGAGCGCGACCGTGCGGACATCGACCCGTCGGCCCGCGCCCAGGACCTGGACCGGGTTTCCGTCGTCGTCGGTGGTGAATCCGGCGCCCACGGCCGGGTGCCGCGCGATCACGTGCGCCATCGCCTCCGCCAGCGCGTCGGTGTCCAGGCGCCGGTCGAAGGTGAACCAGCTCTGCGCGACATAGTGTCCGGCCGGGCCCGCCATCTGTGCCTGGAAGAACAGGCCCCGCTGGAGCGGGGTGACCGGTGCCGTGCGCTCGGCCGTCGCGGAGGCGTCCGCGATGTGTTCCAGTGCGCGCCGCCAGTGTTCGGTGATCTCGTCCGGGATGCCCTCGGCGAGGGTGAAGTCCGCGTGCAGGCTTCCGGTGGCGGCGTCGGTCCAGGCGTTGACCTCGACGGCGTACGGGCTGCCCTGATCGCCGCCGATGAGGCGCGGCGCCTGGGACTCGTCGCCCCGGCCGAGGTAGTTGAACAGCACCTGGGGGCGTGCGGTGAGCAGCGGGGCCGTCTGCGGGTTGAGGTATCTGAGCTGCCCGTACGCGATGTGTCCGCGCTCGTCCGGCTGGCGCTCGGCCACCTCCTGCGCCGCCGCGACGGGGTCGGTGTGCGCACTGAGCCGTACGGGCGCGATGGCGGTGAACCAGCCGACCGTGCGGGTGTAGTCGTGGTGTTCCAGTGCCGGGACCCGGCCGTGCCGCTCCAGCTCGATCGCGAGGTCGGTGGGCGATGGCTGGACGCGGGTCAGCGCGGTGCGCAGCGCGCCGCACAGCAGCTCGGTGAGGCCGACGCCGAGTGCGGCGGGCGCGGTACGCGTCACCCGGTCGCTCACGTCGGGGGCGAGCACGACGGTGGTTTCGCGCAACGCCCCGGCCGCCGACAGCAGTCGGGGCGCCTGGAGGGTGGTGACCCAGTGTCCGAGGTCGTCGATGGCATGGGTGGCCCGGAGGGCCAGCGCCTCGGCGTACTCGGCGTACGACGTGGTCGGCGGCGGCACGGGCTCCCCGCGCAGGGCGGTGACCAGGTCGTCCAGCAGGACCAGCCAGGACACCGAGTCGACGGCGAGGTGATGCGCGGTGACCACCAGGGTCCGGCTCGCCTCCAGCCACGAGAACGCGACCACGTCCCCGGACTCGGGATCGAGCCGTCCGGCGGCCTCGTTCGCCACGGCCGTCGCGTCGGCCGTGTTCGCCCGCAGGACCGTCATCTCGCGGGCGGGCCCGGTGCGCAGGGCCCACACTCCATGCTCGACGCGCAGCCGCAGCCGGAGGGCCGGGTGCGCGGCCACGACGGCGTTCGCGGCGCGCTCGACGTCGGTGAATCCGGTGCCCTCCGGGGCCACCAGCGTTCTGGCCTGGGCGAACCGGGCGAGCGAGCCGCCCAGTTCCCGCTGGCGCAGGATGATCGGGGTCGGCGTCAGCGGGCCGTCCGCGCGGCGGGCGGGCGCGGGCTCCGGGGCGGCGGGCGGTGTGCGCGTTCCCAGGTGCTCGGCCAGCGCACGCGGTGTCCTGAGCAGGAACACGTCCCGTGGCACGATCGCCAGGCCGAGCGCCCTGGCCCGGTTGATCACGGTGATGGCGACGATGCTGTCGCCTCCGGCGCGGAAGAAGTCGGTGTCGGCGTCGGCAGCGGCGCCTGGCAGCGTCTCGGCGAAGATACGGACCAGCGCGTCGAGCGCGGCGTCTTCGGCCGCGGGTGCGCCCCGCGGGGGCGCGGGGAACCGCGCGCCCGGCCACGACGCACGGTCGGACGGAGCAGGCGTTGTCGCGGCGCTCTGTGTCAACGCTCTCCGGTCGAGCTTGCCGTTGACGGTCAACGGCAATGCCTCGACCGGCAGAACCCGCCTCGGCACCATGTGCGCGGGCAGCTTCGTGGACAACAGCTCGGTGACGTCGTGCGGCACCCGGCCCACGATGTGCGCGACCAGGTGGTCGCCGCTGTCCGCCACGGTGACGGCCGCGTCGACCACACCGTCGAGCTCCCTGACCGCGCTTTCCACTTCGGCCAACTCGATCCGGAATCCCTTGAGTTGGACCTGGTCGTCGGTTCGCCCGGCGAATTCCAGCTCACCGTCGAGGGTGCGGACGGCGAGGTCGCCCGTGTGGTACATGCGGGAGCCGTCGCCCAGGAACGGGTTCGCCACGAAGCGGCCCGCGGTGAGCCCCGGCCTGCCCAGGTAGCCGAGCGACACCTGGTCGCCGGCGACGTAGATGGCGCCCACGCGGCCCGGCGGCACCGGCCGGAGCCGGTCGTCGAGCAGATAGCAGACCAGGCCGGGGATCGGGCCGCCGATCGGGCTCACGTCGTCACCGGCGCCGAAGTCCTCGTCGGTCAGTACCCGGTGGGTGACATGGACGGTGGTCTCGGTGATGCCGTACATGTTGACCAGTTCGGGCGATCCGGTGCCGTGCCGCTCGATCCAGCCGCGCAGCCGCCCGAGGTCCAGCGCCTCGCCGCCGAAGATGATCCGGCGCAGCGCGGGCAACGGCTCGCCCGTCTGCCGGTCGGCCTCGATGAACTGGTAGAACGCCGACGGGGTCTGGTTGAGCACGGTCACTCCGCGCTCGCGGACCAGCCGGTGGAAGTCGACCGGCGAGCGGGTCAGCCCGTACTCCGGCACCAGCAGCTCACCGCCGTTGGCCAGCGCGCCCCACATCTCCCAGACCGCGAAGTCGAAGGAGAAGGAGTGGAACTGGACCCATACGTCGTGCGGTCCGAAGTCCATGTCCGGCCGGGTGTTCGCGAGCAGCGTCACCACGCTGGAGTGCGGGACGACGACACCCTTGGGCCTGCCGGTCGATCCGGATGTGTAGATGACGTACGCGGGGTCGTGCCACCTCACCTCCGGCCCGGCATCCGTATCGGCCCGCGGCAGCTCGTCTCCCGGTACGAGCACACGGGCCGGCACGCCCGCCCGGGCCAGCAGCCGCGTGAAGCGGTCCCGCTGCTCACGGTCCACGAGAACGACCTGCGGAGCGGCGTCGGCGAGGATGTACTCCAGCCGTCCGTCCGGGTACGCCAGGTCCAGCGGTACGTACGCGCCACCCGCGGTGACGACCGCGACCGAGGCGGCCACCTGCTCGACGGAGCGTGGGAGGGCGATGGCGACCCGCTTGCCGGGCCGGACACCCGCGGCACGCAGGGCGCGGGCCAACTGGTCCTTGGCGTCGGCCAGTTCACGGTAGGTCAGGGATCGGGTACCGCCGTCGAGGGCGCACTGGGTCACGGCGGTGGCGGCCGGGTCGCGGTGCGCGGCGGCGTCGAACAGTGCTCCCAGGGTCGTCGGGGTGATCCGCCCGGGGCGCCGGTCGCTCTCCGGCGTCAGGTCGTCCACGGGGACGTCCGGCCGGGTGAGCAGGCGGGAGAACGTGTGGGCGAAGGTGCGCAGGATCGCCCGGGCGCCCGACTCCCGCAGCAGTTCGCCGTCGTAGATCAGGTTGAAGCGCGGACGGCCGTCCGGTGCGCGCTCCACCACCAGCGTCAACGGGTAGTGCGGGGCGCCCTCGTTGACGATGTCGGTGATGACCAGCTTGTCGCCGGGCCGCCGCAGGGCGTCCACATCGGTCGCCACGTCGAACACCACCAGGGTGTCGAACAGGGTGCCCAGGCCGGCCTGGCGGCCGATCCTGGCCAGCGAGACATGCTGGTGCGGCAGCACCGCGCTCTGGTGTTCCCGCACGGAGGCGAGCAGATCACGCGCCGTGGTGGTACGGGTCCAGCGGGCCCGCACGGGGATGGTGTTGATGAACAGGCCCACCATGTCCTCGATGCCGGGCACCTCGGCATCACGCCCGGACACCGTGGAACCGAACACCACGTCCCTGCCGTGCAGGATGGAGCCCAGGGTCACCGCCCAAGCGCTGTGCACGGCCACGCTCAGCGGCACGCCGGCCGCCCGGACGGCCGCGTCGATGTCGTCCTCCGGCTCCACGGCGGTGTCGGCGAACTGGTCGGACGGGCTGTGGCCCTCGGCGACCAGCGAAGGGCCGGGCAGCCCGGCGAGCTCTTCGCGCCATACGCGGTCGCTCTCGTCGTCGTCACGTCCTGCGAGCCGGCGCACGTATGCGGAGAAGCCGGCGACCGGGTGCACGGTCCCCGGCGCGTGGTACTCGGCGAGCAGCGCCCGGAGCATGGGCGGCACCGACCAGCCGTCGGCGATGATGTGGTGCACGGTCTGCACCAGGACGTTGCGGCCGGGGCCTTTGCGGATGAGCGTGTACCGCATCAGCGGACCGTTGGCCAGGTCGAATCCGGCTCGTCGGTCCCGCTCGGCCAGGTCGCGGATCTCGTCGTCGGTGGCGCCGGGGCGGTCCACCGTGCTGAAGGGCGCTTCCACACCGCTCTCCAGGAGGGAGACCACACGGCCGTCGGCGAGGGCCACGAACCGCGCTGCCAGGTTCGGGTAGAGCGTGAGCACCCGGGTGGCCGCCGCCGCGAGCCGGTCGGCGTCCACCGCGCCGTCCAGTGTCAGCAGCTGCTGTTCGACGTAGGCGCCGGCCGAGTCGCCGTCGAAGACGGAGTGGAAGTACAGGCCCTCCTGCAACGGGGTCAGCGGCAGGATGTCGCGCAGGGCCGGGCCGTCCAGGGCATCGACGTCGGCCTGCGTGAGGGGCACGAGTGGGAAGTCACTGGGAGAGTGGCCGCCCCGGTCGAGCGAGGCCAGCCCGCTCAGGGCCGTCCGGAAGTACCCGCCGAGGGTCGCGATGTCCTCGTCGGTGAACATGCCGTCGGGCCAGGAGATCGTGGTGACCAGCTCGTACTCGCCGGTGGCGGCGGGTTCGGCGATCGCGTTGAACTCCAGGGGGCGCGGCAGCCGCATCCTCGGGTCGCGCTTTTCACCCAACTGGGCCGTGGTACCCGCCAGTTGCCAGTCGCCGGTGGCTCCCGCCGCGAAGCGGCCGAGGTAGTTGAAGAGCACCTGTGGTGCGGGCGTGTCGAATGCGACGTGGGCCAAGTACCGCAGGGCGCCGTACGAGACGCCGTTGTCCGGCACGCGGGCGAGGTCCTCCTTGACCGCCTTGAGCGCGGCGGTCAGATACTCGGGGGCGGTGAAATCGGCCGCCGCGCCGGGATCCACGGTCACCGGGAACAGGGTGGTGAACCAGCCCACGGTCCGCGACAGCGCGGGCTCGAAGCCGGCCGAGCCCGCCACGAACTGTCCTTCGCGGCCGTGGCCCTCCAGTTCGATGTGGGCGAAGGTCTGCTCCTGCCCCAGGTCGCGGCGCCACCGGGCCAGGGCGACGGCGAGTCCGGTCAGCAGTACGTCGTTGACACCCGCGTGGAACTTCGCGGGGATCTCACCCAGCAGCGCGGCCGTGACCTCGGGGCCGACCGAGACGGCCCGGAGCCGCTCCGTCGCCACGGTGTCGGCCGTGGAGAGCGCGCGCCGGCCCAGCGGCTGGTCCTCTCCCGGCAGGGGACGCCGGTAGAAGGAACCGTCCGCGTCGAACGCCGCGCGCTCCAGCAACTGCGTCCAGCGCCTGAACGACGTGCCCACCGGGGGCAACTCGATCGGCGCACCCGAGGCGAGCTGCCGCCATGCGGTGGCCAGGTCGTCCATCAGGATCCGCCAGGACACTCCGTCGATCACCACGTGATGGGCGGTCAGGACCAGCTGCCGCGCCGCGCGGCGCCAGACCGCACGCAGCATCACGCCGCCCTCCGGGTCCAGCCCTTCGGTGGCGAGCGCCACACACTCGTCGAGCGGCCGGTCGCTCTCCTGCCATCCCAGGGTGGCCTGGTCCGCCTCCGGGATGTCGAAGCTCCAGCGCTCGCCGCGCACCAGCTTGGCGCGCAGCATGTCGTGCCGCTGGATCAGGGCGGTGAGGATCGCGTCGAGCGCGTCGGCGGTCAGGTCCGCCGGGGTGTTCAGCACGACCGACTGGACGAAGCCGCGAATCGCGTCCGTGGTGTCGCCGAGCCACCGCACGATGGGCGATCCCACGACGGAACCGGTGGCGACATCGCGGTGGTCCACGGTGGAGACGTCTTCGCGGCTCGCCACCGCTGCCAGTGCCCCCACACGGCTGTGGGTGAAGATCTGCCGTGCCGTGACGTGGAGCCCCGCGTGGCGCAGTGCGCTCAGCAGGGAGATCGCCAGGATGCTGTCTCCGCCGAGTTGGAAGAAGTCCTGGTCGACACCGACCTCGTCGAGCCGCAGCACCGCCGCGACGGCCGCGCACACCGCGTGCTCGCTCTCCGTGGTGGGTGGTGTGAGCGAGCCCGCCGGGACCGCGGGCTCCGGCAACGCGCCCCGGTCGAGCTTGCCGTTCGCGGTGAGCGGGAACTCCGTCATCACGACGATATGGGTGGGCACCATGTACTCCACCAGGTGTTCGGCGGCCCACGCCTTGACCTCGTCCGCCCGCAGCTCCTCGCTTCCGGCGGCCGGGATCACGTATCCCACCAGGTAGGTGCCGCCGGTCGCGTTCTTCTTCGCGACGACGCAGGTGTGCCGTACTCCGGGGTGCTCCGCGAGACCGGCCTCGACGTCCTCGATCTCCAGCCGCATACCGCGGATCTTGATCTGGTTGTCGGCCCGGCCGAGGAAGTCCAGCGAGCCGTCGGGGGTGTACCGCGCGAGGTCACCGGTCCGGTACAGCCGGGACCCGTCCGCGGCGAAGGGGTTCGCCACGAACCGGGACGCCGTCAGGCCGGGCGCGCCCACGTATCCGCGTCCCAGCAGGAACCCGCCCACGTAGAGTTCGCCGCCGACCCCGACCGGGACCGGGCGCAGTTCATCGTCCAGCACGTACAGCTGGGTGTTGGGGTTGGCCCTGCCGATCGACGTCGACAGCCGTTCCGCCGCCCCCCGGTAGATGACGTGCGAGACACCGATCGTCGTCTCGGCCGGGCCGTAGCCGTGGTACAGGGGGATGTCGAGCCTGGTGCGGAACCTCTCGTACAGCTCCGGGGTCAGCACCTCCCCGCCGCACCACACGTGCCGCAGGCTGTCCAGCCTCCCGGAGTCGCCCGCGATCTCCAGCAGCACGTCCATCATGGACGACACCAGGTAGGTGAAGGTGACGCGCTGTTCGGCGATCACGCTCAGCAGGTGGTGCGGATCGCGTTCGCCGTCGGGCCGCAGGACCACCAGCCGGGCGCCGGACACCAGCGGCAGGAAGATCTCATTGATGGAGATGTCGAAGGACAACGGCGCCTTGAACAGCGACGCGTCGTCGTGGCCGAAGCCCAGGATCTCGTTCGTCTGCCACAGCAGGCGTTCGCTGATCGCCGCGTGCCGGATCATCGCGCCCTTGGGCCGCCCGGTCGAACCGGAGGTGAAGATCACGTATGCCAGGGCGTCGCCGGGGACGGTGACCCCGGTGTCCTCGGTGGGGTGGGAACCGAAGCGCCAGTCGCCGAGGTCGACGGCCACGGCGTCCGGTTCGGCCGGGTCGTGTTCGCCCGAGTCGTTGAGCTGCAGCACGACCTGGGCGTCCTCGATGACGACGGCCCGGCGCGCGGCCGGCCACTTCGGATCGAGCGGCACGAACGCGCACCCCGCCTGGAGTACGGCGAGCAGCCCGATCACCATGTCGGCCGAGCGGCGCAGTGAGATGCCGACGACCTGTTCGGGGCCCAGTCCGCGTGCGATGAGGTGGTGGGCCAGCTGGCCGGCCAGCCCGGCCGCCTCACGGTAGGTCAGCGACCGGTGCTCGTCGACGATGGCGAGGGCGTCCGGCCTGATCCGCGCCTGCTCATGGAACATCTCCACGATGGTCGGGCGGACCCGGTCGGCCTCGGTGTCGTTCCACCCGGCCAGGGCCTCGAGCCTCGCCGCCTCACTGTCCGGGCCGATGGTGCCGAGGGGCCGGTCCGGGAAATCGGCCAGGTCGTCCAGCGCGAGCTGCGCACCGGCCGGCCCGACGCCTCCCGGCAGGACGATGCTCCGCCCGTCCGCGCCGATCTCCCAGCCGTCAGGTGCCGTACCGCCGTTGTCGGCCCATCCGAGGACGTCGGCGAAGAGCGTGCCGGAGGTGAGGTCGATGCCGTCGGGGCTCCGGCCCGTCGCCCAGTACGACAGCCCGATGGCGCACGCTTCGGCGATGGTCCGGTCGGAGAAGTCACCGATCCGCCGGCGTACGCCGGCGAAATGTGTGGGAGAAAGCAGTACGCGACGAGCGCCCGGTTCCACCATCGAGGACTCAGCATCCCTTCCGCGTCATGAAAAGCTCATCTGAATCAGGGCCGGCTAACTGCCTTCTCGCCAGGCCCGCCACAGTCGCGCGTACCGGCCGCCCAGGGCCACCAGCTCCTCGTGGGTTCCCTGCTCCACCACGCGTCCGGTATCCAGCACGGCGATCCGGTCCGCCGCCATCGCCTGGGTCAGCCGGTGCGCCACGAACAACGTGGTCCGGCCCGAGCACGCGGCCAGCACGGCCCGCTCCAGCTCGGCGGCGCCCTCGCTGCCGGCCTCCGCGGTCGACTCGTCGAGCACCACCACCGGCGACCGGGTCAGCACCAGCCGGGCCAGGGCGATCTGGGCGACCTTGGTGACGTCCAGCCGCTCTCCGCCCTCGCCGACCATGGTGTGCAGCCCGTCGGGCAGCGCGTCGACCCACCCGTCGGCGCCGACCGTACGCAACGCGTCCATCAGCTCGGCGTCGGTCGCCTCCGGCGCGGCCAGCCGCAGGTCGTCGGCGAGCGGACCGGAGAACACATGCGTGTCCTGCGTCAGGATGCTCACCATGGCCCGCGCCCCGGCCTCGTCCAGACCGGCGAGGTCGGTCGGCCCGATGCGCACCGACCCGGCCTGCGGGGTTCCGATGCCCGCGATCAGCGCGGCGAGCGTCGTCTTGCCCGCGCCCGTCGCCCCCACCAGCGCGAGCGAGCCGCCCGCCGGGATCGTCAGGCTGACGTCCCGGAGGACCGGCTCCTCGGCGTCGGGGTAGCGAAACGTCAGCCCCTCCACCGTCACCGGGTACGGCCCGGCGGCCACCGGTGCGACGGCCGCGTCGCCCACCAGCCGGCCCTCCGCGGCCTCCCCGACCACCCCGACCAGCCGGGTCAGGCTCGCGCCCGACTTCTGTGCCTCGTCGAAGGTGAACATGATGGAGCCCAGCGGGGTGAACAGCCGGTGGAACATCAGCGGGGCCGATGAGACCTCGCCCAGGCTGGCGGCATCGGCCTCCAGCAGGGCGTAGCCCACCACGATGATGAGGACCAGCCCGATGAACTCGGCGCGGTTCTCCCTGCCGACGAACCGGCCGAAGAACCGGAACACCTCGATACCGAAATCGCGCACTCGCCACGACTCGCGGGTGACCCGCTCGCGGAAGGCACCCTCGAGACGGTACGCCCGGACCGTGTCGATCCCGTTCAGGCCGCTGATCAACGCCTGTGCGCGGTCGGCCTGGGCCGCCCGCTGCTTCTGGTAGAGCGGGGCGGACCGGGGGAGGTACCAGCGCAGGGCCAGCGCGTACGCGGGCAGCGCGCCGGCGCCCGCCAGGCCGAGCCGCCAGTCCAGTCCGAACATGCCGGCCGTCGCGATGAGGACCAGCACTCCCGCCGAGAACACGGTGGGGACGGCGGTGCGGATGCCCTTGGACAGCACGGCCACATCGTCGCCGACCCTGGACAGCACGTCTCCCCGGCCGACCTGCTCGATCCGCGTGCTCGGCATCCCCAGCACCGCACGGACGGCGCCTTCCCGAAGCTCCGCGAGCAGATCCGCACCGAGCCGCCCGATGAGATAGGTCGACACCGCGGTGGCCGCGGCGCCGAGCAGCGCGGCGGCCCCCATCAGCACCCCGATCGTGACCAGGGCCGAGCGCGGTTCGCCCTCGACCACCCCGTCGACCACCCTGCCGAGCAGCAGCACCGGGAGCACCTGGAGCGCCGCCCCGGCCACCGTGGTGAGCACGGTGGCGGCCGTCAGCCAGGGCACCTCGCGGCAGTGCGCCGTGACCCATCGGGTGGCCACCCGCCCGCTCGCCGTGCGCAGGGTTGCCGGGGCCGGGGTGACACGCGCGTCGGTGGTGCTCACCCCCGGCCGACCGACGTGACGAGTTCGTCGATCGCGTACGGCAGGGACAGCAGGGTGCTCTGGGAGATGGCCGCGCCGACGGCCGGGCCCTCGCTGTCCAGCAGATACGACACCTTGTCCTTCCGCACGGCGTCCAGGTTGCCGAACAGCTGGAATTTCCTCAGCGCCCGCTGGTCCGCCTTGTCGTTGACGACGAAGACGCGGTCGACGTCGACCAGGTCGACGCGCTCGGGGGAAAGGACGGTGAAGAACTTCCCGCCCGCGACCTTGTCGATCTTGGTCTGGTAGGTGAAGCCGATGCCCGTCACCAGCCGTCCGCGCACATCGGTGGAGGTGAACGGCGCCACCGAGTTCTTGTACCAGGACACCACGACGGCGGTCTGGTTCGCGAACTCCGGATGTGCCTTCTTGGCCGCGTCGAGCTTGTCCTGGATGCCCTGCACCAGCTTGGTGCCCTCGTCCTCCTTGCCCAGAGCCTTGGCGATCTGCACGGCGTTGTCCTGCCAGGAGGCGCTGAACGGCTCCTTCTCGCCCTTGGTGCGGCCGACGGTCGGTGCGATCCGGGAGAGCTTGTCGTAGGCGGCCTTGTCGATCTCTGAGTAGACCGCGACGATCAGGTCCGGCCGCAGGGCGGCGATCTTCTCGTAGTTGGGGCCGGAGTCGCCGTTCTCCATGACGACCTCGGGCCGGGTGTCGCCCCACTTGTCCTTCACCCACGGCCACTGGGTGTTGACGTCCGGCTTCCTGCCCGCCGGGTTCGGGTACTGGTCGACCATGCCGACCGGTCTGACACCGAGCGCCAGCATGGCCTGGTCGTCCGTGTAACCGACGGAGACGACCCGCCGGGGAGCCTTGGTGATCTTCGTGGTTCCGAACGCGTGCTCCACGGTGACCGGGAACGCGCCGGAGGCGGCAGCCGGGGCGTCGTCACCCGCTTCGTCCGCCGAGTCGGAACCACATCCGGCGAGAAGGCCGGCACCGAGGGCCGCCGCGGACAGCGCCGCCGCTAACCGCCGCCATGGCGTCATACGCGTCGTTCGATGGAGAAGCATCCGGAATCCCTTGCTATCGCGCCGCCCGTTGCACCCCTGACCAAGGGCAGCCAAACCTTATCCCGTCGAAGTAAGGCTAGCCTAGCCTTACTTGTAACTTCCTGCCCGGAACCTGGCCGAGCCGGGCATGGGTACGGCCGATCGGCACGATGAGCGGCCGGTCGCCCACCGGGTCGTCAATGACCGTGGCACGCAGCCCGAATGCCTCGTCCAGCAGCTCGGCGGTGATCACGTCACGCGGGTGCCCCTGTGCCAGGATCGAACCCGCCCGCATCACGATGAGGTTGTCGCTGTACCGCGTGGCCAGATTGAGGTCGTGCAGCACCATGACCACGGTGCGGCCCGCCTCGTGCAGGTCGTCCACCAGGTCGAGCACGTCGATCGCATGCGCCAGGTCCAGGTAGGTGGTCGGCTCGTCGAGGAGCAGCAGATCGGTGCCCTGGGCCAGGGCCATCGAGATCCAGACCCGCTGGCGCTGCCCGCCGGACAGCGAGTCGACCGGGCGGCCGGCCAGATCCGACACTCCGGTCATGGCCAGCGCGCGCTCCACGACACCGGCGTCGTCCGACGACCACTGCCGCAGCCAGCTCTGGTGCGGATGACGCCCCTTCGCGACCAGGTCGGCCACCGTCAGCCCCTCCGGCGCGACCGGCGCCTGCGGCAGCAGGCCCAGCTTCTTCGCCACGTCCCTGGTCCTGAGCCCCGCGATGTCCTCGCCGTCCAGCACGACGGCCCCCTTGGCCGGTTTGAGCAGCCGGGTCAGGGTGCGCAACAGGGTGGACTTGCCACAGCCGTTGGGACCGATGATCGTGGTGATCAGGCCGGACGGGATCGTCACGTCCAGGTTGTCGATGACGGCCCGGCCGCCGTACCCGACCGTGATGCCTCTGGCCGCGAGCCGCGCGTGGCCCTGGGCCGCGGACTCGATGTCGGTGATGCGCTCGGCGCTCACAAGTCCCCCTGTGATCGAGGTTGTGCCTGACGTTGTTGGCAGCTATCTGAGGTTCGCCCGCACCAGCAGATAGACGAGGAAGGGGCCGCCGATCGCGGCGGTGACCACGCCGACCGGGAGAGTGACCGGCAGCGCCGTGCGCGCGACCAGGTCCGCACCGGTCAGCAGCAACGCTCCCACCAAGCCGGAGGCCGCCATCGGCGGCGTCGGGCACCTCGCCAGACGCATCGCCGCCTGCGGCGCCACCAGCGCGACGAACGGGACCGGGCCCGCGGCGCTCACCGCCACAGCGGCCAGCAGGACCGCGCACAACAGCAGGACCGCCCGCACCATCGAGTACCGGACGCCCAGGCCGGCGGCGACCTCGTCGCCCAAGTGCATCGGCTTGAACTGGAACGCGACACAGGACACGACGACCAGGAGGACCAGCGTGCACCACAGCGCCACCCGGACGTCGCCCCACGAGCGGCCCTCCAGCGAGCCGACCAGCCACGCCTGGGCCCGGGCCACGTCCTTGATGTCGGCCGTGGCCAGCAGCCAGGTGGTGATCGCCTCCATCACGGCGCTCACCGAGATGCCGATGAGGATGAGCCGGAAGCCGTCGATACCGCGCCGCCACGCCAGGAAGTACACCAGCAGCCCGGTTCCGAGACCGCCCGCGAGCGCCGCCGCGGACAGGCCCACGGCGCTGACGACCGCCGCGGCGGTCCCGCCCGACACCGTCACCAGGAACACCGCGACCGCGCCGGCGCCCCCGGTGATCCCCAGAATGTCCGGGCTGGCCAGCGGATTGCGGGCGATGGACTGCGTCAGCGCCCCGGACACCCCCAGCGCGACCCCCACGATGAGCCCGGCCAGGGCACGCGGCATCCGCAAGTCCATGATCACGAACTCGTCGACCCGCTCGCCCCCGCCGAGGATGGTGGCGATCACCCTGGACAGGCCGATGGGGAAGTCCCCGACGCCGATGGACAGGCAGAACACCAGGAAGGTGGCCGCGGCCAACAGCAGCGTGACGCTCACCAGCCAGGGCCGCCACACGAACGACACCTGGCCGAGCCGCACGCCCGGTGCCACCGATCGCTTCACATCCGTCCCGCTCATGTGTTCTTGAACTTTCCGAGCCACACCAGGGCCGCGAAGAACGGAGCGCCCAGGAGAGCCACGACGACTCCCGCGTCCAGCTCACCCGGCCGCACGACCAGGCGCCCCACGATGTCGCAGACCAGGAGGACGACGGCCCCGAGCAGACCCGCGTACGGCACCAGCCAGCGGTAGTCCGGCCCGGTCAGATACCGGGCCACATGGGCCACCATGAGCCCGAGGAACGCGATGGGGCCGCACGCCGCCGTGGCCGCGCCCGCCAGCAGGGTGATGGCGACGATGCCGACGGTCCGGCTCAGCGCGATGTTCACGCCCAGCCCCCGCGCCACGTCGTCACCCAGGCTGAGCAGGTTGAGGGCGGGCAGCGTGGTCAGCGCCAGTACCAGCCCGACGGCGATGAACAGGGTCACCGGCCGGATGACGTCGAATCCGGCACCGGCCACGGAGCCCGCGTTCCAGAACCGCAGCGCGTTCAGCGACGCCTGGTCCGACAGCGCGACCGCCGTGGTCATCGCCGCCAGGAACACCGTGATCCCCTGTCCGGCCAGCGCGAGCGTCAACGGGTTGCCGGCCCCCCGGCCGATGCTCGACAGCCCGAACACCACCGCACCGGCGACCGCCGCCCCCAGGAAGGCGAACCAGACGTACTGGAACGGGTCGGTGAACCCGAACAGGGCGATCACCGACACCACGGCGAACGAGGCGCCGGCGTTCACCCCCAGCAGGCCCGTGTCGGCGATCGGATTCCGCGTGTACCCCTGGATCAACGCCCCGCCCACCCCCAGGGCGATGCCCGCCACGATCGCGAGCACCGTCCGGGGCACCCGCACGGTCCGCACGATGAGCCTGATCTCGGTGAGCCGCTGATCGGAGTCCGGCGCCGCGAACAACCCGTGCCACACCTCGCCGGGACTCAAGGCGCGCGCACCGACGGCCAGCGACACCGCCCCCGCGATCACGAGGAGCGCCACGAGCGTGCCCATACCCACAACCCGCCGCCGTCGGGCCTTCGTTGTGCCCCTGGCCAAGGGGCGCTCAATCGCAGTCGTGCCCATGTCTCAGTACGTCATCCCTACCGGGCGGTGCTGCCGACGCCGTCGGCAGCCGACCGGGCCTCCTCGGACGCGGAGGAGACGCCCCTGTCGATGAGCGAGTCCAGGATCTCGCCGACCCTGATCGCGGTGTTGGACAGCAGGGACGAGGTGATGCCGTGGGTGTGCTCCGTGCCGCCTTGCAGATAGATGCCGCAGCGCAGCCCGGGGTCCGTCGCGACGCGGTAGTCACGCTCGACACGGATGCGGCCCTGCTCGTCCCTGAGACAGCGGTCGGCGACTTCGCCGAGGAGACCCAGGGGGTCGGCGGGGCTGTAGCCGGTGGCGAACACCACGGCGTCCGCGTCCAGAAGCGTCTCCTCGCCGGTGACGAGGGACTTCACTGTCGCACGGACCTGCGTCGGCGTCTCCTTGACGTCGGCGAGCCGGGACACGTTGAGGAAGCGCAGCCGCTCGACGCCGAGGACCTTCTCCTGGTACATCTGCCGGTAGAGGTCGTCGATCAGGTCGATGTCCACCACGGAGTAGTTGGTGTTGCCGTGGTAGTCCATCAGCCGGCGCTTGACGTTCTCGGGCGCGGCGAAGTACTCGTCGACCGCCCCGGGGTCGAAGATCCGGTTGGCGAAACCGCTGTCGTCGGCGGGGCTGTAGCCGTAGCGGGAGAAGACCGCGCAGACCTCGGCCCCGGGGAAGCGGCGGTGCAAGTAGGCGACGTTCTCGGCGGCGCTCTGCCCGGCGCCCACGACGATGAACCGGGAGGGCGAGGTGCCCTCCAGCTGGCCGGCCTTCGCCAGCAGTTCAGAGGTGTGCCAGACGCGGTGGCCGCGTTCCACGCCCTCGGGCATGAGGGGACGCAGTCCGGTACCGATGACGAGGTTGCGCGCCCGGTGGACGGCGAGCCCCTCCCCCGACCGGACCGTCACGTCCACGTACTCCACGGCTCCGTCGCGGACGACAGGCACGATGCCGACGACCTCGTGACCGTAGGAGACCATGTCCTCGACCTTGGCCGCGGCCCACTCGAAGTAGTCGTGGAACTCCACCCGCAGCGGGAAGAGGTTCTTGTGGTTGATGAAGTCGATCAACCGCCCCTTGCTCTTCAGATAGCAGAGGAAGCTGAACTCACTGGCGGGGTTCCGGAGCGTCACCAGATCCTTGAGGAAGGACACCTGCATGGTGGCGTCGTCGATCAGCATGCCCCGGTGCCAGCCGAAGCGTGGCTGCTGCTCGAAGAATTGAGCGGTGATCGCCTCTCGCCCTCCGACGCGTGCGTTGTGCTCGCTGAGTGCGATCGCCATGGCCACATTGGACGGCCCGAAGCCGATGCCAATGAGGTCGTGGACCAGTAATGCGTCACCAGGAAGAACCTGTGACATGTCACTCCCATCGTGCGGGGCAATCGCCTGTCAGGCATGGGGAAGTCGCGTTGGCCACGCCGACGGAGCGGCATGCCAGCAACTTAGGTGAGCCTAAGCTAAACCCGCGAGCCTGTCGATAGTGTCGCTCAAGCGGCCACACGCACCAACCGACAGACCAGATCGGCCCGTTGCGGACTAAGGTAAGCCTTGCTTTACTTGCTGCTCGGTCATCCCCTGCCTCAAGGAGGAACCCCATGCGGGTCGTCATGTTCGGCTACCAGACCTGGGGGCACCGCACCCTGCAAGCCCTCCTGGACTCCGAACACGACGTGGTACTGGTCGTGACGCACCCCAAGAGCGAGCACGCGTACGAGAAGATCTGGAGTGACTCCGTCGCCGAGCTCGCCGAGGAGCACGGCGTCCCGGTACTGCTCCGCAACCGCCCTGACGACGACGAGCTGTTCGAGCGCCTCAAGGAGGTCGACCCGGACATCATCGTGGCGAACAACTGGCGGACGTGGATCCCTCCGCGCATCTTCGGCCTGCCGCGCCACGGCACGTTGAACATCCACGACGCGTTGCTGCCGAAGTACGCCGGCTTCTCCCCGCTGATCTGGGCCCTGATCAACGGCGAGCCCGAAGTGGGCGTCACCGCGCACATGATGAACGAGGAACTCGACGCCGGCGACATCGTCCGGCAGGAGGCGGTTCCGGTCGGACCGACGGACACCGCTACCGACCTCTTCCACAAGACCGTCGACCTCATCGCCCCGGTCACCATCGGCGCGCTCGGCCTCATCGCCGCCGGCCAGACGGAGTTCACCAAGCAGGACCGGTCCCAGGCGACCTTCTTCCACAAACGGTCCATCGAGGACAGCCGCATCGACTGGACCTGGCCGGCGGAGGACCTCGAACGCCTGGTCCGCGCCCAGTCCGAGCCGTATCCCAGCGCCTACACCTTCCACAAGGGCAAGCGTCTCGACATTCTGGCCGCGGTCGTGTCCCAGGGCCGGTACGGCGGCACTCCCGGCCGCATCTTCTACCGGGAGGGCGACGGCGTGGCCATCGTCGCCGGGGCCGACGCCCGCACCGGCCGCAATCACGGTCTGGCCATCACCCGCGTACGGACCGAGGACGGCCGGGAGCTGGCCGCGACGGAGTACTTCACCTCCATGGGAGGCTATCTGACCAGCCACCCGTGACGCGCCGATCCTTGCCACGGGCCCCGTGGGAGGGCCTGCCCTCAGCGGGTCGGACCGGGCGCGGCAGCGCGCCCCGACCCGGTGTTCACACAGACGGAGAGTGAGAGGAGGACAGCCGTGAAACGATCGGTGGCCACCGAAAAGGCTCCGGGCCTGTCCGGCCGCACATTCGCCCCAGCCTGCACGCATGCGGCACGTGCGCGTGAGGAGAGCAGCAGGCTCACGCGGCCGGGGGGTAACGGCCAGGGCAAGGCCGTCGGTCCACGACATCCGGACACAGCGCCCGCCGGTGTACTCAACCTCAACGCGTACCTCATGTACACCATGGGAAAGGCCGCACGCCGGAGGCTGTCGGAGAAACTGACGGCCAGAGGACTGCGACTGTGGCATCTGACCGCCATGGCCATGATGGCCGACCTGGGCCCACAGCCCAAGGGCACCCTCGCGTCCAGGTTGGACATGAACGCGAGCGACCTGGGCAGGATCGTCAACGACCTGATCAAGGCCGGTCATGCCGAGTGTGTCCGCCGGCCCGGTGACCGCCGCCATGTCCACGTGCAGCTCACCCCGGAGGGGTGGTCGGCCCTGGACTCCCTCAACGCCGACGTCGCCTCGGCGGATGATGATCTCCTGGCCCCGCTGAGCGAGGCGGAGCGCGACCAACTCGGCTCCCTGCTGCGGCGCGTGTACACGCACATGGACTCGGCAGCGTCCAGCGTCGTCCAGGAGGTGCGGGTCTGACCTCACACCTGCCGCATCCCTTGCTTGCGCAGGGCAGCGGTTACAGCAGGTCTGATCCGAAAATCAACCAACCTCGCAGGTCAGACCAAGCCGAAGCCGCGCCGATAGGTCACTGCCGCCCGCTGCTTGCTCCCGGTAGTCCCCAGGTACAGGTACGGGCCGCTGCGCTGTCAAAAGGGGACGATCAGTTCCAGTATGTCGGCACTTGCTCCTCCTCCGCAGCTCGGTGAACCGCCAACAAAGTAGGCGCGACCGTTCAACTGTGCCGCGCCGAATCCGTGACGACTGCCCGGTAGGGCTTGGGCAGCGATCCATCGCTCAGTACGGGGGTCGTACACGGTGACATCGTCAAACGTGTCGGTGCTGCTGCCTGGCCTGCATTCGCCACCCGCGTAGACGATACGTCCGTCCAGGACAACCGCCGCGCCAGCGGACCGGGCGGCCGGCAGCGGTGCGGCCTGGGTCCAGCGCCGGCTGCGGACGTCGTACACGTCATGGCGGTTGAGGTTGTCTCCGACGTCCTCTACCCGCCCGCCGACGATGTGGATACGGTCACGCAGAACTGCCACCCCAGCATGGTCCCTGCTCTCAGTCGGCAGGGGCTCGGCCGTGACGTAGGTGTTGTGCCGGGGGTCGAAGATGTGATGGGTGCGTACGGTGCCGAAACCGAGAGAGAAAGGCGATCCTTCCGGGGTGACAATACGGTGGGAGTCGCGACCTCCGAGCAGATGCAGCTTCCCGCCGACGGCCGCCACTCCGATCGATCCGAGTGCCACCGGCATGTCCGGGAGGCGGTCCCAGACGTCGCTGTGCGGGTCGTAGACGTAGGCATCCGGCTGCGGGTGCATGTGAACGGCCCCGGTGAACCCCCCAAAGGCGTACAGCCGTTCTCCCAGCGCAGCCACGCCGACGTGGGTGAGCGGCCTGGGCAGAGGGGCATGGCTCGACCACCGGTCCTGGCGGGGGTCATAGCTGTGTACTGCCGTCGAGGCCCATGCGGGAGCTTCATCACCCTGCTGCACTGTGCCGCCCACGACGTACAGCCGCCCCCTGACTGCGGCCACCCCGACCTCGGCACGCTTGACCGGTAGAGGACTCCGCGCGCGCCACAGTGCGTGGGCGGTCTGCCGTGTCAAGAGCAACGGGGTCACCGCTGAAGCCGACTGGGACAAGGCGGAGGCGCCCGCCACCGCTACCCCGCCGGACACCAAGGCTTTCACGAGGGTGCGCCGTTGCCTGTCGAATTCCATAGTCATCTACCTTTTTTCTACGCGGAAGCGCCGAATGCAACGTCCGCCGTGCTGCGTTGCCTGCTCGGCCGCCACCGGTTCCCCCGACCACTGAGACAGCAGGCTTGCCGCCCAGGCCACATGCCGACGAGCAGCCAGCGCGCGGTGCCTCGATTTCATCGTCCTGTGACATTGACCGTCCAATACCTCTTGGGCCGTCCTGATACCCACCAGGTATCGTGCGGCAATGGACCCGCGCCTCCCGCGCTGCTTCCTCGCCGTCACGGAGGAATTGCATATCGGCCGGGCTGCGACGCGGCTCCACATGCGTCAGCCGCCACTCAGCCGTGCGATCAGGAAGCTTGAAGCGGACCTGGGAGCGCCGTTGTTCGACAGGACGGCTGCGGGGGTGACGCTGACACCGGCCGGGGCACTGGGCCGGGATCGTGGGCGATCGGAACTGCTAGAGG
>NZ_BBOX01000115.1 GCF_001553455.1 Streptomyces hygroscopicus subsp. hygroscopicus | reverse complement strand
CCGGGCGCAGGACGGGTGGAACGCCCTCTGATGCTCCTCTTACGCCGCCCTCACCACCCTTGACGGGATTCTTGCGGCCGCCACCCGGCCCCGAGGTGGCGGCGGCCGGGGGCGGGTGGCGCTCCGCCCGGGCCTGGCCGCCGTGTCTCACGCCGCGAGCTCTGCGACCGGCTCGGGTTCGAGACACGTACCGGTCGGGTGCGGCGAGCGGTGGCAGGCACTCGGGGCGGCGGGGCACTGGCCAGGAGCGCCGCCGCCCGGCGCGGCGGTCAGGCAGAGCCGCGGCGTCCAGGCTTACTGGGCACGGCAGGTCCTGAGGTAGCTGAGGAACGATGCCTGCAACCCCGTCACATGCGTTTCGTGCAGGAGTGCGCTGGTGACGGATCCGCCGCGGGAGGTGAGGCGGTGAAGAAACGTGGCCGTGTGCTGCGTGAGGTTCTGGTAGACCGCCAGGTCTCCGAGCATCTCCTGCTCGTTGAAGGTCACGTGCAGCTTGGTGTCGGGCAGAGTGTCACCCATTGCTTGAAGACGCGCGAAGACCTGACTGTCCGCATGGACAATGCCGGGGCTGCCCGCGCCGATGCTTTCGAAGAAGGCGCTCTTGGTGAGCCAGGCGTAGAGACTGAACAGTCCGCCGTAGGAATAGCCGAAGAGGCCGTGACCGCTCGGGGCTGTGCCGTAGTCGCGTTCGATCCGCGGGTGCAGGTCGTCGGTAAGGAAGTCCAGGAACATATCCCCGCGGCTGTCGCTCAATTCAGCGAGGTAGGCGTCGGCTTGCTCGCGAGTCGTCGTGCCCGCTTCGACCCCCATCTCCACCGCATCGATGTACTCCTTCGCGATGGGTTCGCCGGGCGGCACGAGGTCGCGGTTGCGCAACCGCTCCCAGTGCTCGGCTTCCTCGCCCGCGTAACCCACGCTGACTTGGACGTAGGGCTGAATCGCCTGCATCGGGTCCAGTTGCGTGACGATGAGTGGGGCGGTCATGCCCACGGCCCAGTTGCCGTCGAGCACGTACACGACAGGCGCTGGCGCCGTGGCAGGGTCGTAGCGCGGTGGTGTGGTGACCCAGACGCCGTAGTCGTGCCCACCGCTGGAGCGCATCTCGAAGTAGTCGGTGTGGGCGAGGCAGCCCTGCCACATGGTGCTCACCTGAGGTCCTTTACGATGTGGCCGCCCTGGATGACGAGGACGGCGTTGGTGGGGTCGGAGAACAGTTCTGGGTCTTCGAGCGGGTTGCCGTTCCACAGAACGAGGTCTGCCTGCGCGCCGGGAGTGATGACACCCACCTGGCCGGACAGGCCGAGGATCTCGGCGTTGGTCCGGGTCGCCGCCACGAGCGCGTCCATCGGCGTCTCGAGGGCTGCGCGCAGGCTGAGTTCTTTGCCGCGACGGTCCTGGGCCGGACCGATGAGGTCGGAACCCAGCCCGATCCGTACTCCTGCGTGCTTGGCGGCAGCGAGCGCCTTCGCCATCTGTTCGCGTGTGCCCTTGGCTCGGTCGCGGGTCGACTCGGCGAGACCGGCTCCGGCGGTGTCGTGCAGCAGTTGCTCGACGACGGCGAAGGTGGGCACCAGGGCAACCTCGCGAGCGGCCATCAGGGCCGCTGTGGATTCGTCGAGGCCAGTGCCGTGCTCGACACAGCGCACCCCGGCCTCGACCGCATTCCGTATGCCCTCGTTGTTGTGGGCGTGAACGGTCACATAGGTGTTCCGTGCCGCAGCTTCTTGAACTGCGACAGCGATCTCTTCGACGGTGAACTGGGTGTCGGTCAGCCGATCATGTGCGCCCACCACTCCGCCGGTCACGCAGAGCTTCAGGAAGGAGGCTCCGCGACGGAAGGCTTCGCGGACGTTGTGTCGCAGCTCGTCCGCGTTGCCCGCCATCATGGACAGGGCGCACAGGCCCGCGATGTGGTGGTTGCTCCACAGCTCGGTGGGTTCCCATGCGGCTCCGTAGTAGCCGTGCCCGCCGATCTGGCACTGAACGGGTCCGCACGACAGGACGCGCGGCCCTCTGACCTTGCCCTTCGCGATCGCGGTGACGACACCGCCGTCGATCCCGCCGGTGTCGCGAACGGTGGTGAAGCCGGCGTCGAGCGTCGCGCCGGCCGTGGCGAAGATGTCCGCCGCGATCTCGGCTGCGCTTATCTGAAACGAGAAGTGCGGCTGGATCGGGCTCGACAGGCCCAGGTGGACGTGAGCGTCGATCAGGCCGGGCGTCATCGTCAGTCCCTCGGCATCGAGACGCTCGCCGTGCGCGCTGGAGGCACCGAGTCGGGTGATGCGGCCGTTCTCGATAGTGATGTCGAGGTTGCTGGGATCGCGCCCCGATCCGTCGATGACTGCCGCGCCGACTACATGAGCAGGTCCCATGATCGATCCTCCGCCGTTGCGAGCTGACTGCGACCATGTGCGTAGCAACACAGAACCGCCCATCCGTCTTTTCCAATGGATAAACTGTGGGAGTGATCCTGTCAACCTCGGAACGCAAGGGCAGCGCACGCGAGCGACTCCTGGCACGGCTTCTCGACGCCTTCGGCGAGGCCCTTCCCCCGCCGGAGATGTCGCTCCGTGAGATCGCCGCCCGGATCGAGACCAGCCACGCCCTGTTGCGATACCACTTCGGGTCGCTCTCGGGCGTCTTGGCCGCCATGCTCACGGCGCAGCGATCCCGTGACAACGAGGCACTTCTGGACGCCGCCCAGCAGGGCACCTTCGACGATTTCGTGGTGGCGATCTGGCGTGCTTACACCCGGCCAGAGCAGCTGTCGCGTGTCCGCGGCTTCTTCTACGTCGTCGGACTGGCCGCGTACGGCCCCGAGGACTTCCGTGCGTTCGTGGAGTCGATCGGCGACCTGACCGTGATGCTGTCCTCACTCGCGGAACGCGAAGGGCTCGACCCGAAGGAAGCGCGGGATGTGGCCACCGTCACCATTGCCGCGATTCGCGGCCTCTTCTTGCAGGAAATCCTGACTCCCGGAACCCGCCCGGAGGACGCGGTCACCTTGATCCTGCGCATGAGGGAGGGCCGATCCATTCCACGATCACGTCCGGAGCGTTGAGCGGGCCCTCGGCCCGTGCCGCCGCCTCACCTGATCCCTCGGGCCCTGTCTGCGGACGCGCTGACAAGCGGCCTCGACCGGCGGTTGCGGAGGGTCGCCTCGCGTGACCCACCGGCGGCCGGCCTCGTGTCAAAGCCGTGCGAAGCCAAGAGACCACGCCAGACCCCGTGGGGCCAGCCACTGTGCCAGCTCGATCGTTCCGGCGGTCTTCGCGGTGGCCGAACGACAGGGCGGCGTCCGGGGTCCGACCTGATCGCCGCGGTCGCGGCAGGACAGGACCTGTTCGCACGGCTGCGCCGCAACGTCGGCTGGCGCAAGGACTGGGAACCTGCCGGCCGTGCTGGGAGTATTCGCCGCTACGGCGGCGGCGGGCCGCGCCATGGGCCTGCCCGGCGAGCGCCTGGCCGACGCCCTGGGCATCGCCAGCATGCGGTCCAGCGCCGCCATGGAAGTCGTCGCCGGCACGGGCGGTGACTTACGGGCGATGTACGCAGGGTTCTCCGCCAGGGGAGCTGCTGGCGCAGAAGGGCATCACCGGAGTCCCTGACCTCTTCGCAGGCGAATACGGCGTCCTCAGCCCATACTTCGGGGGTAATGACGACCGTGAGGCGATCCCTGACGGACTGGGCTCGGACTATCAGGGCAGCCGAACGCTCTGCAAGCCCTGGCCCGCGGTCGGCACCGCCCACAGCCACGTCCACGCCACCATCGGCCGCATGGCCGACCACCGCCTGGTCCCGGACGACATCGACGAGATCCGGGTACATGTCGGCGACTACCACGATCTGATGTACCGCCCGGTCGATGCACGACGCGCCCCGGCCACTCTCGTGGACGCGAAGTTCAGCCTGCCGCACCTGGTGGCCGGCGCCGCCACCCGCCGTACCATGGGAGCCCCCTTCCGCGCCCTGGCGGCAAGACATCGTCGCGCGGCCGGAGGAGCGGCCGGAGGAAACGTGACCCGCCAGAGCCCGGCGTGGTCTCGCCTTACGCGGTCAGCCAGGTGCTCGCGGTGGTACGCGCGGCCAGCGCGGCGGCGTCCGGGGTGACCCCGATGCCCGGACCCGTGGGCAGGTCGAGGTGTCCGTCCCGGAGCACGAACGGTTCGGTGAGGTCGTGCTCGTAGTAGCGGGCGGAGCCGGAGGTGTCGCCCGGCACGG
This sequence comes from Streptomyces hygroscopicus subsp. hygroscopicus, assembly GCF_001553455.1. Lineage (GTDB taxonomy): Bacteria > Actinomycetota > Actinomycetes > Streptomycetales > Streptomycetaceae > Streptomyces > Streptomyces hygroscopicus. The sequence continues at coordinate 29,866 of NZ_BBOX01000115.1, read as the reverse complement.
TGAAACCGGGCAGTCCGGCCAGCGCGACGTTCGCCGCGCGGCCGATGCCGGTCTCGAGCATCCCGCCGCACCAGACGGCCACGCCATGGGCGCGGCAGACGTCATGAACGCGCCGGGCCTCGAGGTACCCGCCCACACGCCCCGGTTTGATGTTGACGATCCGGCACGCCCCGAGCGCCAGCGCGTCCGCGGCCCCCTGGGCGGAAACGATCGACTCGTCCAGGCAGATCGGCGTACGGATGAGCCGTGCCAGCTCCGCGTGCTGGCGCAGCTGTTCCTCCGCGAGCGGCTGTTCCACGAGCAGCAGTCCGAAGTCGTCGAGCCGCGCCAAGTGCCGGGCGTCGGCGAGGGTGTACGCGGCGTTGGCGTCGACCTGCAGCAGGATGTCGTCGCCGAACCGCTCCCGCACCGCGCGCACGGGCTCGACATCCCATCCGGGCGCGATCTTGAGTTTGATCCGCAGATAGCCCTCGGCGAGGTAGCCGCCGACGACGTCGAGCAGCTCGGGCACGGAGTCGAGGATGCCGACCGAGACCCCGGCGGGCACCCGGTTCCGGGTCGCGCCCAGGTAGTCGCCCAGTGACTCGTCACGGGACCGCAGCTGCGCGTCGAGCACGGCGGTTTCCAAGGCGCCCTTCGCCATCCGGTGCCCGCGCACCGGTGCGAGCAGTTCCGCGACCTCCTCGGCTCGCACCTCGCCGCGTTCGAGCAGCCGCGGGCCGAGGAACCGTTCCAGCACCTCCGCCGCGCCGGCCACGTATTCGGAGGAGTACATCGGCGTACCGAACGCCACGCATTCGCCCCAGCCCTCGGCTGCGGGGGTGACCACGCGGACGAGCAGCAGGTCCCGTTCGTGAACGGTGCCGAAGGATGTGCGGAACGTGTTCCGCAACGGCATCGTCACCCGGATCAGCTCGATTGCCTCGATCTTCATTCGGTTTGTCCTTTCGGGAAGGCCGCGAGCACGGCGGCGGCGATCGCGGATCGTTCGGTCAGGGCCGCGACCGACACGTGTTCATGGCGGGCGTGGGCACCGTCACCGACCGCGCCGATCCCGTCGAGCACCGGGACTCCGGTCGCGGCGGCGAAGTTTCCGTCGCTGGCGCCGCCCACGGACACCTCGGCGAGGTCCGCCCCGAGTTCCGCGGCCGCCGCGCGGGCGAGACCGGCCATGGCGGCGATCGCGGGGGTGCGTTCCATCACGGGCCGGTTCCACTCTCCGGTGACGGTGATGCCGGCCCGTGGGTCGTGGGGTTTCAGGCGCGCGAGCGCGTGGTCCACCCGGTCCGCCTCGGCCCGGCTGGCGACCCGCACGTCGACCCGTGCGGCGGCTCGCCCCGCCACCACGTTGATCGCGCTGCCGCCTTGTACGAGGCCGACGTTGACCGTGGTACCGGCCGCCGGATCGGCCAGCGCGTGCAGTTTCAACGTGGCCCGGGCCATCTCGTCGATGGCGCTCACCCCCTTTTCCGGCTCCAGCCCGGCGTGCGCCTCGCGTCCGGTCACGGTCACATCGAAGATGCCGACGCCCTTGCGGCCGGTCTTCAGCGCACCGGCGGCGCTGCCTTCGAACACGAGGACGGCCGCCGCCCCGGCGCAGGCACGCTCGATCACCGGGCGGGAGACAGGGCTGCCGATCTCCTCGTCGCCGTTCAGCACGAGCCGGACCGGGGGCGCCTGGTGTCCGGTCGCGGAGAGTGCGCGCAGCGCCCAGACCGCCTGCACCAGCCCGGCCTTCATGTCGAAGATCCCTGGCCCGGTCGCCCGGTCGCCGTCCACCGTGCACGGCCAGTCGGCGAGCGTGCCCGCCGGCCACACCGTGTCGTAGTGGCCGAGCAGGACGACCGGCGCGCAACCGGTACCGGCGAACTCGAGGGTGAGCGTGTCCCCGTGCGAGCCGCCGTCGGTACGGGAGCGGTGCCGCGGTTGTCCGAGCATGCCGGTGACCCACCGCTCGAGCCGGGCCAGCCCGCGATCCAGCAGTGCCGGATCATCGCTGGGGGTTTCCTGACCGACGAGGTCCAGAACGTCGTCCAGCACGTGCCCGCGGTGCCGTTCGAGCCATCGGTGCAGGCCCGCGACGTCGACATCGCGCAGTGTGGAGGGGTCGGGTACGGCCATCATCGCCATGCCTCCTGTGGGGTCCTCTCGTCGTTCGCGGCCACCGGCCGCTGCAGGGTTTCCGGCAGGCCGAGGACGCAGACGGCGACGAGCGCCGCGACCGCCAGGCCCAGCAGCGGCACACTCCACGTGGCCCTGCCGGAGGAGACGAACACCAGCGTGGCCACGGTCGGGGCGAGCCCGCCGCCCAGCGCGGCACCGAGCTGGTAGCCCAGCGACGCACCGCTGTAGCGGACCGTTGCCGGGAACTGTTCGGCGATCATCGCGGGCGTCGCGCCCTTCATCGACGCCGTCAGCGGTGAAGCCAGTGCGAACGCCAGGTGGAACAGCACCGGGTTGCCGTTCTTCACCAGCCAGAAGAAGGCGAACAGGTAGACCCCGGTCAGCACCGCGCCGACGAGCACGACGGGACGCCGGCCGAAGCGGTCCGCCAGCGCTCCGGACACCAGCGAGAAGATGGTGGCGCCGGTGAGGAAGACCGCCTGTGCCCCGAGACTTTCACCGGTGGAATGGCCCACCGCGACGGCGTAGGTGAGGAAGAAGGAGAAACCGATGTAGGCGATGGCGTTGTAGCCCAGGCTCAGGCCGAACGTCAGCAGCAGCGCGCGGGGGTGGTGGCGGACCACGGTGACCAGCGGAACGGCCGGTGGTGCGCCGGAGTCCGCCTGCCGCGGCACGTCGTCCGCGCCCTGGCGAGCGACCAGGCCGACGACGATCAGCAGACCGCCCAGCAGAAACGGGATCCGCCAGCCCCAGGTGAGCATCGCGTCCGGGAACAGTGCGTTCATGGCCGCGAAGACGGCGATCGCCAGCAGTCCGCCGATGCTGATCCCGGCGCCGGTGAAGCTGCCGTAGAACGCCCGTCGGTCCGGTGGTGCGGACTCGACCCCGTACAGGGCCGCGCCGCCCCACTCACCGCCCGCGGCGAGGCCCTGCACCAGGCGCAGCACCACGAGCAGGACGGGTGCCCACACACCGATCACCGCGTAGGTCGGCAGCAGCCCGACGGCCATCGTGGACAGCCCCATCGTGGTCAGCGTGAGGATCAGCATCCGGCGCCGCCCGACACGGTCGCCCCAGTGCCCGGCCAGAATCCCGCCGAGCGGGCGGGCCAGGAAACCGGTGCCGAACGCGGCGAAGGCCAGCAGTGTGCCGACGAGCGGATCGTCGGCGGGGAAGAACAGTTTGTTGAAGACCAGCGAGGCTGCGGTGCCGTAGATGAGGAAGTCGTAGTACTCGAGCGTGGTCCCCATACAGGACACGAAGAAGATCTTGAGCATGCCGGGGCGTGCTCCGGGTGGTGCGGCCATCCAGCCACCCTCCTTGACGCGCTAGGCGCCCCTTGGTGACGAAGTCGTGCAGCAGTTTTACAGTGACCGCCGCATTCAGGCAAGGATTCTGCAAGAAGCGCCTGATTCAGTCACCTGCCGCCGATGGTGGCGTACCTGCACGGTGGCCGAGCCGATAGGCTGCCTGATCCATGCACTGTCAGTGGCGTGGACGCCGGTTCCGCGCACCGCGTGACGAGAAGAAGGGCGCCGATGGCGGACGATGACAAGCTGGACGACGCCGACCTCGACCTGATCGCTGCGCTGCAGCACGCGCCCCGGGCACCCTTCGACATGCTGGCGCGTGTGCTCGGCAGCTCCGCGCGCACGGTCGGGCGCCGGCACGGCCGTCTGCTGGACGAGGGTCTGCTCCGTGTCATCTGCGAGGTGGACTGGTCGCTGCTCGCCGAGGGACCGCCCGTGCACCTGTGGATCGACACCGAACCCGGGCGGGCCCGGGAGGTCGCCACCGCCCTCGCCGACCGGGCGGACACCGCGCACGTCGGCATCACATCCGGGCACGGGGACGTCTACGCCGTCCTGCAGGGGATGACCCGGGCGGCGACCAGCCGCGCGCTGGTCGACGACATCCCGGGCACCCCGGGCATCCGCGGGGTACGGGCGCACTGGAGTCTGCGGAGGCTCACCAGTTCCGCGGCGTGGCGGCTGCCGCGGCTGACCGCGGACCAGGAGGCGGCGCTCGCCGCGCACACCGCGGCCGAGGAGGGCAACGACCCGAACCTCGGCCCGTTGGAACGCCAGGTGGCGGCCGTACTGCGGGACAACGCCCGGGCCCCCTACTCCGACCTCGCCCGCGCCCTGGACGTCTCCGAGTCCCGTGCCCGGCGCACGGCGACGGCGATGTTCGCCTCGGGACTGCTGCGCCCCCGCGTCGAGGTCGAACCGCGACACCTCGGCTACCAGGTCGAGGCCGTACTCGAAATCTCCTGCCCGCCGAGCGCGGCCACCCGGCTGAGCGCAGCGCTCGCCGCCCACCCGGCCACGCGGTTCCTCGCGCTCATCGGCGCGGCCGGCACCTTCGTGTGCGACGGTGTGTTCCGCGACGAAGGAGACCTGGCCGATTTCATCATGGGTGGGGCCGCCGCGGACGTCGAAGTCACGGCCGTCGCATGCACGCTGCAACTCGAAGTCGTGAAGCGCTACTGGCGGCGAACGCAGCACCCGGAGCGTCCGCCGGGACAGGGACGCCGGCCCGCGCCTGGGAGCCTGCCCGCAGGCTGACCCCTCGGCGCGGGCGGCGGGCTGTTCCCTGGACCTCGCCGACCGGCCACTTCTCCGTCACGTTCGGCGTACCGAAGCGCATCGCGGCCCCGGGCGGCCGCCGCGCGATCCTGACCGCACCCGGCGCGGCTGGCACCACCACGTCACCCTCGTCACCGCCGCCCAGGCCTTCCTCACCCTGCGGCGGCTCGACCCCCCCAGCACCCACGCCGCCTGATCCTCTACCAGGTCCTGGACACACTCCAGGACCTGCTGCGGTGCTGGACCGGCACCTGCACCACCTGCGGCCGACCACTCACCACCAGCAGTACCAGAACCAGAACCTAACGAAGCACTCCTGGGGGCCGCAGTCTGAGTACTATGCGCACCTGCGATTGAGTACCCGGATCAGTGTGCCGGGCCCGCTGAACGGTGTTGGCTCGAGGCATGAACGAAACAGCCCACTCTTCAACGCTCCCGGCCCAGGCGACTACGGGAAGGGATCGCTCCCGTTTCTGGTCCTTTCTGTGTGCCGTCCTCTTCGTGCCGGCGGCTCTGGCGGCCGGTGTGCTGACCCTGTCGTCCGAGCGAGCGTCGCGCTGTCTGACGTACGGGGAGCAGTGCGCCCCGGGACTGCCCGATTGGCTGTTCACATGGGGCGTCGGCCTCGGCGCCATCGCCTGTGTCATCGCCCTGGCCGCGCCCGTCGCACGGGTGCGGCAGGTGGCGCTCGCCGCCCAGGTCCTCGCGGAGTGCGCGGCACTGCTGGTGATCCTCAGCCACGTGTGACCCGCCGGCCGACTCCTTCGGCGCGGGACGACGGCCGGTGGGTGGGCACAAAGGCGGCGCGGATCGCCTTTACTCGCACAGGGACCGGTTGTCGGAGGCTGCGGAAGGGTGACCAGGGACGGTTGATGGGGACCTTTGAAAACGGCTCTGTTTGCGGTTCCGTGAACCCCCAGGTCAGGTGCGGGAACGGGGGATCATTCGACCGTTGGGCTCCCGTAGGGTCGTGGTCCGGCTCCGGGTGCGCCGGTACTTCTGCGACCGCAGGAGCTGTTCCCGCAGGACGTTTGCCGAGCAGGTCGCCGGGCTGACCGAACGGCACTGCCGGTCGAGCGTCGGGCTGACGAACTGGCTGCGGTCGATCGCGGTCGAGCTGGGCGGCGGTCCAGTGCCACCGGCTGCGGCTGGCCGTGGGCCGGACCCGGCTGCTGCGGCTGCTGAAGGCACCGGCAGGGCCGGACCGTGCCCCGCGGGTGCTGGGAGTGGACGAGCTCGCCTTCCGCAAGGGCTGCGCCTATGGCACCGTGCTGGTCGACGTCGAAGCCCGCCGGGGCGTGGACGTCCTGCCCGACCGCACCTCAGAGACGTTCGCTGCCTGGCCGGCCAAGCATCCCGGTGCCGGGATCATCTGCCGGGACCGGGCCAACGCCTACACCAAGGCAGTCAAGGAGGCCGCCCCGGACGTGCTCGAAGTCGCTGGTCGCCGGCACCTGCTTCAAAACCTGTCCGCCGCGGTGAAGAAGACCTGCCACCAACACCGCAACCGCAACTGCCTGCGCAAACACACCGAGGAGGAGGCGACGGTGGCGAACCTGCCGGAGCCGCCGCCGATGCTGTTACCGCCCGCTGAGCTGCCCCGCACCCAGATCGTCGAGCGGATCCGCCACCGCTACGAGGACATCCACCGCCTGCTGGAGAAGGGCTGAACGCTCAAGCGAGCCATGTACGGACGTGCCTCCATCGAACTGCTCCGGACCCGCGTCCAGCCACGAGTTCCACCGCGCTTTGGTCGAAGCCGTTTTCATGCGTCGCCGTCGCGGTACGTTCGATCATCTACCAGGCTGTACGGCGTGGACGGAATTACTGGAGGCACAGTCCTCGCCTTGATCGGTGTCCTTCTCGGGACCGCAGGAGCACTCGTGGGGCAGCACCTGGCGACGCGCGTCGAGGTGCAACGGGATCAGCGGCAACGCGCGGACGCAGAGCGCACTGAGCGGAAAGAAGCCATCCTGAGCTTCCTGGCTGCCGCGCAACGGGTCGAATTGATACTGGATCGCAGAAAACTCGGCCTTCCGGATCCCGAAGACCCGGAAGACGAGAAGCTGCATGACCTGTGGCTCGCGAAGAAGGCCGTTGAGCTGGTCTGCTCGCAGGAGGCGGCCCAGACCGCTCATGACTACACCAACGCACTCCATGCACACATGCGCAACACCATCGCGACCGGACAGTCGCCCACCAAGCGCGAATGTCGCTATGCCTTCATGGAGGCGGCACGCGACGGGCTGGAAAGCGGCCGACCTCGAATCCGGCGATCACCTCTCGTCCGCCATGAGCACGGCCTTCACGGAACTGAGGTCAACAGCCTCCAGAAACGACCGGGGTTGCTCGTCGCCTCACCCGGTCCGCCGTTCAACGGAGTGGGGAGTTTCACCGAGCGCCACGGTTTCCGGCCGGGCCGCCCACCCGGACAGTCCGTCACGGCCCTGGACGGGCTGGCTTTCGGGCGCCCCCTCTCCGTTGTGCCCGTTCGCAGGTCAGGGTCCTGTTCTTGGACAGACGCGGCAGGTTTCGGCTGGAGCTGACCGCTACGGAGTCCGACACACATGATCCGCAGGGCGGGCTGCACCGGCCGGAAACGTGACGCTGCGAGCTACACGCGCCCGGCTGGAGCGTTCTGCTCCAGCCGGGCGCCCAGCGTGGCGGCGAAGTCCTCGGCACGGGCCAGTTGGCTACGCGGTCATATTCGCCAAGCGCGTCGCCCACCTCGCCCACGTCACCGCGGTCGCCGACCCCGACGGCCACACGGTCGTCTACTCCGTCACCGCAGAGCTGTTCTTCGCCTCCTGCAACGACCTCGTCGGCCAGTTCGACTACGCGGGCGACCCGGAAAAGGTCGTCATCGACCTCTCGGCCGCCCACATCTGGGACGCGTCCTCGGTCGCGGCCCTGGACGCGATCGAGACCAAGTACGCCCAGCGCGGCAAGACCGTCGAGATCACCGGCCTGAACGACCCCAGCGCCGACCTCCATGGCAAGCTCACCGGCGAACTCGCCGGCAGCCACTGACTCCAGCGCCGTAACACCAGAGGACCCCGGCCGTTGGCCGGGGTCCTCTGGTCTCCACCCGGGGCCCTACGCCTTACGAGTGACCGCGGTAGGTGCCGAAGGTCCACAAGTTGCCCTCCGGATCGCTCACCGTACACACATACGCGGCGGCGCCCGACCCGAACCGGGTCTCGTGCGGCGCTTCGAGAACCTCACCGCCGACGTCGACCACCCGCTGGTGCACCGCGTCCACGTCGTCGCTCATCACATAGACCGCGCTGGTGCCCGCCCGCATCCGCCCGTGCACGCTGTCCGTGTGCCGGGTCGAACCGAACACCAGCGCACCACCGCCAGGCCAGCGCAGCTCGGCGTGGCCAATCCCGCCGTGCTCATCCGGCGCCGCCACCACCTGCGTGAACCCCAGCACATCGACCAGAAAGCGCAGTGCGGCCCTCGTGTCGTCGTAGTGCAGGACCGGCCAAACCGAAGACGTGAAAGCATCAGGCGCCATGCCGCTCATCGTAGGCCCTGCCGCCACGCTGAGTTACTTGCTCTCTCCCCGTAGCCATACGAGAACGGGGCACAGGTGCCGGATGCGTGGGGAGATCCACTGACCAGCAGCGGGGAGGTTGCGGTAGGCGACCCGGATCCGGTTGCGGGCGGCGAGCCGGTGGAACAGCGCGTGCCGGGCGGGGGAGGTGAGCGGGTGGTGCATCTGGATTCCGGCGGCGTACCGGCCGGTCGGTCCGGCTGCCCAGCATTGCCACGCCAGCTGGAGGCCTTTGTGGTAGAGGAAGAACGGGGCCGGCCACCCACCGACCGCGTTGGATGCTTCTCGGCGGATGAGGGCGGCTCCCTTGGTCGTTGTGGTGATCGTGCCGGGCCGCTCCGGACGGCTCGTGCGTAGCCGGGGGGTCCAGCGGCGCGGGGTGGTCAGGTCGTCCGGGCCGGCCAGTCTGGGCTGTACGTATGCGGGCCGGGGGTGCTGCTGGGCTTCGGCGATGAGCCGGGCGAGGACGCGTCGGTGCGGGGGAGGGGAGCGTCGTTGTCGAGGAAGAACAGCCACTCGGCGGGGTCGGGTTCCCGGCCGAGGGCGTCGGCGCCGGCGTTGCGTCCGCCGGGGATCCTGGTGTTGTTCGGTTGGTGGACGGTGCGGGGGCGCCGGGGATCGGTGTTTGTTCGGTTGGTGGACGGTGAGGGCGCCGGGCGGCACGATCTGGGGCTCGCATCCGTTGCCGACCACGCACACCCGCACATCGAGTTCTCCCAGTCGAAGATCACCACAGACGTCTTCGCGAGATGCGTCCAGTGCAGGTCGCCGTGGCCGGTGGTGTGGTTGCGGATCTGCATAGGGTCGATGCCGAGGTAGCGACGGAAGTTGTTGTCGGCCCACCGCTGCCGTACCGACTCGCGGTCCGTGGGCACCGAGGCGAGCGTTTCCACAGAACGACGAAGGCGGTCCACGTCAGGTCCGCCCCACGCAACACAGACTTCTCCAGGTGCTGACGCACCGCAGAGGCAAGCCCCTCGGCTGCCGTGCACGGTTGGTGATCCGGGACCGGTACGGGGGAGTTCCCCCACCTCTTCGCCGCCGTCCTCAAGCGGCGGCACTTCTTCTCCTCCTCGGCGACGGCCTCACGGCAGCCGCCACAGTAGATAGAAATGGTACTCATTTTCATGTACGGTCGCAGGAACAACAGCAGGAACACCACCGACCAGGAAAGGCCCCCTACGACATGGCCGTGCCCAAGCGGAAGATGTCCCGGAGCAACACCCGCCACCGCCGCGCGCAGTGGAAGGCGAGCACTCCGGAGCTGGTGACGATCACCATCGACGGCCGTGAACACCAGGTGCCGCGGCGGCTCGTCCCCGCCTACCGGCGCGGTCTGCTGCACCCCGAGGACTGACCGCGCCATGGCCGATCAGCTTCCGGTGACGGTTCTGTCGGGCTTTCTGGGGTCCGGCAAGACCACTCTCCTCAACCACCTCCTCAACAACCGCGACGGGCTGCGCGTCGCGGTCATCGTCAATGACATGAGCGAGGTGAACATCGACGCAGCCCTCGTCCGCGACGGCGACGCGGCCCTCTCCCGTACCGAAGAGCGCCTGGTCGAGATGACCAACGGCTGCATCTGCTGCACCCTGCGCGACGACCTGCTCGAGGAGGTGGACCGGCTCGCCAAGGAGGGACGCTTCGACTACCTCCTCATCGAGTCCAGCGGCATCTCCGAGCCCATGCCCGTCGCCGCCACCTTCGCCTTTCCCCGCGACGACGGCGCCACGCTGGGCGAGGTCGCGCGCCTCGACACCATGGTCACGGTCGTCGACGCCGCGAACTTCCTGCCGGAGCTGACCGGGGGTGACGAGCTCGTCGAGCGGGGCCTGGACCAGTACGAGGACGACGAGCGCACCGTCAGCGACCTCCTCATGGACCAGGTCGAGTTCGCCGACGTCATCGTCCTCAACAAGCTCGACCTGGTCACCGCCGAGATCGCCGAACGGCTGGCGGCGGCGCTGTCCCGGCTCAACCCGGCCGCCCGCATCGTGCCCGCCACGCACGGCCGGGTGGAACCGGCGGACGTGCTCGGCACCGGCCGCTTCGACCTCGAACGCGCCCAGCAGGCCCCCGGCTGGGTGAGGGAACTCAACGGCGACCACGTACCGGAGACCGAGGAATACGGCATCTCCAGCACCGTCTTCCGCGCCACCCGGCCCTTCCACCCCACTCGACTGTGGGACTTCGTCACCACGGACCTGGACACCGGGGACTACGGCGGCGTCCTGCGCTCCAAGGGCTTCTTCTGGCTGGCCACCCGCCCGCGGGTGACCGGACTGTGGTCGCAGGCCGGCGCCGTCGCCCGGTTCGAACCCTCCGGAGCGCGCGAGGGCCACAGCGCGGCCGACGAGGCCGCCGAGCGCGGCCAGGAACTCGTCTTCATCGGCACCGGACTGCGCCCCGCCGCCCTGCACCAGGCACTGTCCGCATGCCTGCTCACCGACGACGAACACGCGCTGGGCGCTCAGGGCTGGTCGGCCTGGCACGACCCCTTCCCCGCCTGGGAGACCTACGGCCTCGACGAGACCTGCGACCACGAGCACGGTCCACACGAGGCCGAACCCGTACCGGTGCCCTGAAGCCCAGCACATCCGGCAGGCTCCGAGCGCCGCCACGTGCGGCGTCGGGCCGGGTCCGGTTCACCCCGCACACTGTTCCACCACCGCATCCCGCCCAGAAGTCATGATGAACGACCCTTGCGAACGGTCGGCCGAGTGCATCGACATCATGGTCGCCGATGCCTGGGACGCCTTCGGTGCCGCACTGGCCGGGGAGCTGGGACGTGTCGAAGCCGCCGAGGGAACGATCGTCCACCCGGGCGCCGGTTCAGGGTGGGGCGTCCGCACCGTGTGCGCCGCTCTCCGGATGACCCCCGGCCCTGGCGGCCGAACCGTCCCCGTCACTACGGGCGGTCCTGCTCGCCCGGATCCACGGTGACACGCGGCTGCGCCGACGCGTCACCGTGGACTCGCGCGACGCCCTGAGCAGCCCACTCCCCGGCCGCATCCGCGCCTTGCCGACCATGAACGTTGCAGATCAAACCGAGCACGGAGCCGTGGACGACGCCGCGGCGCCGCAGGGCGCGGGGGCAGGTGACGTAGCCGTGGTCGGCGAAGAGTCTGTGGGACCGGCGTCGTGGCCGGCCTCGCAGGCCCTCCTCCGGAGGGTGAGGCTGCGGAGAATGTCCATGAAGGCCACGGGCATGGCGGGGGCCGGCCCGGCGGTTCGCCACAGCACTCCGTAGTCCATGGTCGGCCCGTCACGGAAGGGGACGAAGGCTATGCCGGGACGGTCGTGGTAGCGGGCTGCGCGGGCCGCCACGATGGACACGCCGAGACCGGCGGCGACCAGGCACGGTACCTCGGGCCAGAAGGTGTAGGACGGCCCGCGTGGGATGGGGCGGCCCATCGGAGTGCGGGTCGGCACATGGATGTCCAGCAGGGTCTTCGCGACGTTTCCGCCCGGCCCGATCATCGGCACGCCGGCCAGGTCCTCCAGCGACACGCTGTCGCGGCGGGCGAGGGGATGGCCTGCCGGGATCATCAACGCCCGGGGCTCGCAGATCAGGACGGGTCCGGCGGCGATACCGGGCTCGACGGAGGGCACCTCGCTGACCTGGAGGTCCAGTTCGCCGCGGCGCAGCAGGCCGCATGGATCGTCGAACTGGACCTCCCGGACCTGCACGGTGCATCCGGCGTATCGGCCCCGGAAGACCTCGGCGGCCTCGAATACGAGATCCGCGCACCAGGGCGTGGAGTAGCCGACGCGCAGGGCACCGGAGAATCCCCGCGCCCTGGCCATGGCCTGGCCGACGGCCCGCTGGATCTGGACGTGCGCGGGCAGCAGGTCGTCGCGGAGCTGCTGCCCGACCGGTGTGAGCCGAACAGTGCGGGAGGTGCGTTCGAACAATGGCGCGCCGATGTGCCGTTCCTGCTTCTTGATGGCGTGACTGACCCGGGACGGAGTGATGTGCAACCGCTCGGCGGTGCGTCTGAAGTGCAGTTCCTCGGCCAGCGTCAAGAAGATCTCAATGTCCCGCAGTTCCATGTCCCCTCCTGATCGTGAACCTTATGGTCAACATTGTGTTGACACCACTCGCATCGATGACGCACCGGGCAACGCTGCCTTGCCGAGATCACCGTTGTTCGGCGGCGACCCGCCCAGCAAGCTGATCAACAACCTCGGCCAGGGGGAGAGGCAGTGACATCGTTCAGCGTGGAAACGGCACGGCTGCGGCTGCGCCCGTACACCGTCGAGGCGGCCGAGCAGGTGGCTGACGGGACGCCACGGCGAAGCGACTGGAGCCCGGGATACCCGCGGGCGGACGATCGTGACGTCGCGCGTCTCTTCCTCTCCTCCCCGCCGGCGGAGCCGCTGTTCGGACCGCTGCAGATCTTGCTCGCGGACGACGAGGTGGTGATCGGCGGCATCGGGTTCTTCGGCCCGCCGGACGAGACGGGCACCGTGGAGATGGGCTACGGCGTTGCTCCGGAGGCCGAGGGCTACGGCTATGCCACCGAGGCGTTGCGGGCGCTGCTGCACCACGGCTTCGCCGACGCCAGGGTGCGGCGGGTGCTGGCCGACACTGCCCACGACAACGTCGCCTCCCAGCGCGTCCTGGAGAAGGCCGGCCTGCGCCGGACCTCGTCCGACGAGAACCTCCACTACTACGCCATCGAAGGATGATCGCTGTGTGCACCCTGACCTACTACGTCGCCACCACGCTCGACGGCTTCATCGCCGGGCCGGACGGGAGTGACCCGAGCGCGCCCGACGGGTTCTTCACCGTCACGCCCGACTACCTGGAGCACATCGTCGCGCACTACCCGGAGACGCTGCCGGCCCACGCCCGCGCGGCCCTGGGCGCTGTGTCGTAGTCAACTGCCGATGACCAAGGACGAATTGGACATCCGTGAGGGGGAGGTTCGGGTCCTCGGCCATCCGGTAGGCAGCGGTGTGCCGCAGGGCATGCAGCGTCGCCGATGTGCCCGCCTTGGTGTTGGCGCGCTCGAACATCCGGTGGGCAGCGTGGTAGGTCAGTGGCCGGGACGGGTTCCGCAGCGTCCACCACAGCGGCACCCGCCGACCGCGTGGGATCGCGTCCTCCATCTCCAGCTGGTAGAGCCGCAGCCACACGAAAGCGTCTGTCGAGGCGGGAAGCTCCTGGACCTCGCCGGTGCCCTTGCGTACCACCCCGATCAACTGACGACCCGGATCAACTCCACCCTGCCATGCGGTCAGCAGCTCGCTGGCGCGGGCACCGGTGGAGATGTAGAAGGCGACCAGGGCCCGGTCCCGATGCGAGGGAAGCCGCGCAAAGATCTCGTTGAACTCCGTGTCAGGGACGCTGCGCGGCACCCGCTTGGGCACCGTCGGCCGGTAGAGACCGGCGCCGGATTGAGCACCGGGCCGCTGCCCGCGTCGCGGTGGAAGTCGTAGAAAGTCCGCAGGACCGTCTCGCTGTGCGTACGGACCGACGCCGCGTACGGCTTCCCACCAGGCTTCCACTGCCCGACATGGTCAGCCCGGCGGCGCCAGTGCGGGCGCGAGGGCCGGCCCGCGAGCTGCAGCCAGCGAGAGAAGTCCCTCGCCTCGATCCGGCTCGCCCGGTCCCACGGCACCTTGACAGCCCACAGGAAACGGAACCAGCGCAGCAGGTCCATTCCATACGAGCGCTGGGTCGTTGCCGGTCGCCCGATCGCCTGCAGATCCCGCAGGAACCCGGCTGCACCTTCGACCGGCTCACCGGCCGGGTCGACGAGCTGGTAGGGCTCCCACAGATCGTTCGTGGCCACCAGCTCTCCGGTCAAGGGCACGGACAGGGCCGCCAGGTCTCTCGATGACTCCACGGCCAGACCAACGACCACCCTGCCAAATAGTCACTGACCTGCGAGAACACCACAAGTAGTTCAGTCAACAGGTACGACTCCGCCGCACGGGCCGACGAGGCGCTGTGCCTGAACGTCGAAGACCTGTACCAGCAGGACAAACGTGGGAAGACCGCAGCGAAGCGCGGGGCCACGGAGTGGACCCACTGGCAGTCCGGCACCGCCCAGGGTCGGTTGTTGCTGACGCTGAGGGGCCGTCACCACTGGGCTCACGCGGCGCGCTGTCCGACACGGAGGACGCTCAGGTAACGGCGTGATGCTCGGTCGCCCATCCGCGTGCGGATGCGCTCGGCGATTGCGTCGAGCAGGGGCTCACGGACGCCGCGGTCGAGCCTCCGGTACAGCGACAACGAGCGAAGGTGATCGGCAAAGCCGTCCCCGTCGAACCACTGAACGGTCGGGTACCAGCGCACGATTGTTGGGCCGAACGGTCCTCCGGGGTCGTCGACCAGGCCCCAGCCCTCGTCGGTGGTGCGCACGTCGTCCTCCAGAGGAGGACGGCCCCAGCCGGGGTTCCCGGGGCAGAACCGCTCGTGGAGATCGGTGGTCTCGGCGTAGACCTCCGGCTCTCCCGGCCGGCGGACAACGACGTTGCCGAGCAGTGCCATCCAGCCTGCGGGATGGAGCACGTCGTGCGCTCGCTGCCAGCCGATCGACGGGTCGACCCAGTGCCACGACGACGCAGCCACGAGGACATCGAAGCGTCGACCGCGGTCGTCCCACTCCTCAAACATCGACGTCTCGACTTCGACGTTGCCGAAGGCGGCGATCCGCCGGCGAGCGAGTGCGGCCATTTCTTCGCCCGGCTCGATGGCGGTCACTGAGCATCCGAGCGCTGCCAGCGAGCGCGTCGCCTGGCCGGTACCGCAGCCCACCTCCCGCACCGACGACTTTTTGTCCATGCCGGTGATGGTGACGAGGTCCGCGAACAGCTCGTTGGGGTATCCCGGCCGGACCCGGTCGTAGAGCTCCGGCACCTCGTTGAACACCTGCCCGAGGGAATCATGCCGATTCGGGCGCGTCTTCGGATCATCTGTCACGCGTGCACAAGCTATGAGGCTCGTCCACGGGGACGCCACTGGTTTAACGGCAACTCCTCGACAGCAGCCGTCGTCCGGTCGGGGAACCCCTTACGGGCAGCCGTCAAGAGCGCCCGCTCTCCCTTCCGACCGCATCTCGATGGACTCCCGTCCGGTCGTCGAGCAGGTTGGCCGCGGTGGCGATGGTGGTTGTGTGGCGGAGGCTGGTCTTTGGGGTGAGGGAGAAGACGTGTACGAGGTGGAGAGGGCCGGCCCTGGTGGCCGACGGGCCGGTGGCCCTGTCCACCTTCGTGTTCGTTCAGAACGCCTTGTCCGCGCTGGGCAGTGCGCTGATCATGCAGGTTCTCGAGGCTCAGCGAGGGCGAGAACGGCGGCGCCCACCGCGCCGGCGTTGTCGCCCAGCTCGGCGGGGCGGATCTCCGTGGGGACCGTGTACTCCCTCGAGCGTCTCAGCGACTGGTTGAGTCCGGCGGCGAACCAGGGCAGGCAGGTGGCCGCGCTGCCCCCGATGACCGTGACCCGGGGCTGGTACAGGGCGTGCAGGGCGGCCAGGCCGCGGCCGACGAGGATGCCGTACTCGGTGAAGACGCGGCGCACTTCGGGGTCGCTCGCGGCTGTTTCACTGCCGAGACGCAGCGTCTCGCTGCCTGGGTGGTCCTCGCCGAGGCGGGCGCGGAGCATGCGTTGCAAGGCGCTGCGGGAGGCGGCCTGCTCCCAGCAACCGGTCAGACCGCAGTAGCAGACGGTCGGGCCGGCGGTTACCGGAAGATGGCCGCCTTCGGGGTGGGCCCCGTCCAGACCACGTACCGGACGGCCGTCGACCAGCATGGCGGCGCCGATGCCGGTGCCGAGCGTGATCATGAGCATCCGGTCGCAGTTCCGGCCGGCGCCGGCCACGTGCTCACCGAGGGCGGCGGTCACCGCGTCGTTGTCGATCACGACCGGTACGCCCAGGCGCTCACGCAGAGCGGCGACCAGCGGGAAGTCGGAGAACCACGGCAGTGTCTCCTGGTTGCGGATGACGCCGGAGGCGTTGTCCACCGGTCCGCTCGCGCCGATTCCCACGGCGGTCGGCCCGGGGCCGGTTGGCAGGAGGCCCGTGACGAGCTGTGCCAGTCGGCCGACGCGGTCCGAGACCGGTCCGGCGCCGAGGTCAGCGGTGAGGGCCTGGGCGGACGCGATCGTCCTGCCGTCCTGCCAGGCGACGGCCCTGAGACCGGTGCCGCCGAGATCAAGGCCCGCGACCGGGGCCGCGTTCCCCCCGCTCACAGCGTGTCCGTGATCTTGCGGCCGAAGCGGAACTCTCCCGGCACCTGGCCGACGGCGTTCGCCAGCGCCACGGTGAGCTGCTGGACGTGCGCGATACCGAAGACCAGCCGCTCGAAGGAGCCGCCGGCGGGCGGCGTGGCGAAGTGGCCGGTGCCCGGGTAGGCGCGGGGGCCGACCGTCACCACGGTCGAGCCGCCGGCGGTGAGGTCCCGGGCGAGCGCGGGCAACGCCACGTCGTGCTCGTCGCCGGTGCCGAAGAGCAGCACGGTCAGGCCGGGACCCGCGAGCTCCAGCGGGCCGTGCCGGAAGGCACCGCCGACATACCCCTCGGCCGCCACCCGGCTGGCCTCCTTGGTGATCAGCGCGCCGGTCAGCGCGGTGGCCGCGTCGGCGCCGGTCCCGACGTAGGCGAACCGGGGCTGAGCGGCGGCCAGCGCCTGCTTGGCGAAATCGGTGGGCAGCGGCGGGTCGGCGAGCAGGGCACGCAGTTCCCCGGCGGCGCGGCGCAGTCCGGCGGTCACCGAGGTGTCGTCCTCACCGCCGCGCAGTGCGGCCAGAACCCGCCGATGGGCGGCGAGGGTGTTGATGTAGCTCTTGGTGCTGACCGTTGCCTCGGGGCCGCTGTGCAGCTCGATGAGCACGTCGGCCGCGAGGGCCAGCGGGCTGGCCGGGTCGTCCGTGGTCGCCAGCACGGTACGGGGCCGGGCGGAGCCCGCCAGCCGCTCCAGCAGGGCGACCAGCTCGCCGCTGCGTCCGGACTGGGAAGTGGCCCACAGCAGGGTGTTCGGCGTGACGCGCTCGGGGGTGTCCAGCAGCTGTCCGGCGTCGATGCGCCACACGGGCAGTCCGGCGCTCGCGAGGGCGCGTTCGGCCGGCACGAACGAGTACAGGGACGAGCCCATGCCGGTGAGGACGATGCGGTCGTACCGGCTCAGGTCGATCCCGGCGAGCGAGGCGGGCAGCGGGCTGTCCGCCTGCCGCAGCAGGGCGTCGGGCTGGGCGGCGATGTCGGCGAGGTAGCCGGTGGGGGAGGCGGGGTCGGTCATCGGAGTCCTTCCGCATGGTGTGTGTGCTCAGGGGAGAGGCACATCGGGTTGCCATCAGCCCATCACGCACGAAAGCGTGCAGTCAATAAGCGAAAGCGTGCGGCGATATCCGCACGGAGTCGGACAGGGCGTGCGGGTGAGGTGTGCGGTATGCGGGTATGCGCGGCGGCGCTACGGCCGGCCATCCGCGGCGGTGATGCAGCGGAGGGCAGGCCCGTACCCGGCCCGTTCCCCGGCGGGCAGTTCGTCGTCGGTGATCAGGGCGGATACGGCGTTCAGGTCGCACACCGGGGCGAGTGATCGGCGGCCCAGTTTGGAGCTGTCGGCCACGATCACGACCCGCTCCGCCGCCTCGATCATCGCCTGCTTGACGGCGATCTCCACTACGTTGACGTTGGTGACACCGGCCCGCGGGTGCACGCCCTCGGCGCCCAGGAAGGCCCAGTCGGCGTGCAGTCCGCGCAGCGAGGCCACGGCCCCCGGGCCCACCAGGGTGTAGACGGTGTCGAGCATGACTCCGCCCGTCATGTGCAGTTGCAGGCTGGGGTGCCCGGAGAGGCACAGTGCGACCATCAGGTCGTTGGTGATCACCGTGAGGTTCTGCCGCTGTCGCAGCCCGGCGGCGACCTGGTACATCGTGGAACCATTGTCGATGATCACCGACTGACCGTCCTCGACCAGTTCGGCGGCGGCCTCGCCCAGCGCTCGTTTCTGCGCGGCTCGCTGGTTGCGTCGCACGTCGTACGGCGTGTCGACGGCGTCGGCCGGATCAGCGGGCAGGACTCCGCCACGGGTACGGCGCACCAGGCCCGCCCGCTCCAGCTGCGCGAGGTCACGGCGGACGGTCGATCCGTCGACGCAGAACTCCCGCGCCAGTTCACGGGCTCCGGCGTACCCGCTGGCCCGGACGCGTTCCAGAATGAACCGCCGGCGCTCGGCAGAGGACTCGGACACGGGGCAACCTCCTACAACGGACCGATCGGTGGCAACCCTACTGGGCGCGTGCACGAAGCCGCGCATCACCGTGCACGGTGGGCTCCTTCCGTGCCACGCACCCGTCCGCGTGCCGCGGCGGCGGCCCGGAACCGCTCCTCGAGCTGCTCCAGCGTCCGGCCCTTGGTCTCCGGCATCCGCAGGCAGAACAGCACGAACAGCACGCAGACCGCGGTGAACAGCCAGAAGGTCGTGGGCGTGCCGAGGCCGTCGAGCATCGGCAGCGAGGTCAGACCGATCACCAGGTTGGTGGCGAAGATGACGAAGGTGGCTATCCCGGTCGCCTTCGCCCTCACGTGCAGCGGGAAGATCTCCGAGATGACGACATAGGCACCCAGTCCCGGGCTCACCGCGTACATCAC
The DNA here is from genome assembly GCF_001553455.1 of Streptomyces hygroscopicus subsp. hygroscopicus. GTDB lineage: Bacteria > Actinomycetota > Actinomycetes > Streptomycetales > Streptomycetaceae > Streptomyces > Streptomyces hygroscopicus. Next base: position 10,991 of record NZ_BBOX01000115.1, on the reverse strand, counting down.
GATGTACAGGCAGAGGAAGGTGAACGACAGGCCGTTGGCACCGGGCAGTCCCGGCATGGACATCACCACGGCGAGCGCGGCCAGGGTGAGCGTCATGCCGGCAGCGCCCGCCAGCAGCAGCGGTTTGCGTCCGACCCGGTCCACCAGTGCCATGCCGACCACGGTGAACAGCACGTTGACGACGCCCAGGCCCACCGTCGCCAGCAGCGAAGAGCTGGAGCCCATCCCCGCGGACTGCAGGATCTGCGGAGCGAAGTAGATCACGAGGTTGATCCCGCAGCCGTTGGCGAAGAACGCCACGAGCACGCCCACCAGCACCATCGGCCGCACCCAGGGGGTGTTCAGCTCGCGCCAGCCGCCGCTGGAGCGCGCTTCCTGCGCGTGCACGGTCTCGATCTCCCGCAGCTCAGCCTCCACGTCGTCCTGGCCGCGAACCCTGCGCAACACGTTCCGTGCGGTGTGCGAACGGCCGCGGGCGACCAGCCAGCGCGGCGACTCCGGCACCAGGAGCACGCCGCCGGCCAGCAGCAGACCGGGGACGGCCGCGAGACCCAGTGACCAGCGCCAGGCCTGAGTGTCGGCGAACAGGGCGTTGACACCGTAGGCGAGCACGATGCCCAGCGTGGTCAGCAACTGGTAGCCCGAGACCAGCGCACCCCTGATGCGCGCCGGGGCCAGTTCCGCGATGTACACCGGGACCAGCACCGACGCCGCCCCCACACCCGCCCCCAGCAGCACCCGGGAGAGCAGCAGCACGGTCAGGCCGGGGGCGGCAGCCGAGAGCAACGCCCCGATGGTGAAGAGCACACCGGACAGCAGCAGCGTCGGCCTGCGTCCATAGCGGTCACCGAGCGGCCCGCCGGACATCGCGCCGATCGCGCCCCCGAACAGGGAGGTGCTGACGACGACGCCCTCCATGAAACCCGACAGGCCGTAGTCGTCGGCCACGAAGCCCGCCGCGCCTCCGGCCACGCCGGTGTCGTAGCCGAAGATCAGACCACCGAGCGTACTGACGGCGATCGCCAGGTGGACATACCAGGTCATCCGCCCTGTGTCCGGACGGGGCTCCGCCGGGACGGCGGGAATGATGGAGGGTTCGCCCTGCCGGGCGCCCGAAGGGGATTGCATGCGTGACCGTCCTTGATCTGCTCGCTACGGTACCCACCCACCGGCACACGACCGCGTCGTCTGTGAGCGGTCCCACGGTGTGCGGAGCCCTCGCCGGCTTCTGGGGAGCATGGGTGGCGGTCATGGGCTGACCTTGAGACCCGTATGGGCAGGATCCTCTGCTGCACGCTAGCGTGCAGTCAAGAGCGGCAATCGCGCGGAGATTGCTGCACGCTTTCGGTTTTTCGAGCAGGTAACGTGCGCGTTTCGATGCGGTCTTCCCTTGCGGTGGACCATCGAGGTGAGCGCGGCGGCTTCCTCGGGTGTGACGATCACGGTGCCCTCACCCAGGGCTCCGCGTCGGCGGCTTTTTGGGCCTCGCCCGGTGCGCCGGGCTGAGTTTCGATAATGTCCGGCGCGATCCTGGCGATGGGAACCCGCGCACGCCAGAGCGGGGTTCCCGTCCGGCGGAGCGGTCTTCCGCCGGCTCGCGCAGGCTGCGGATGCGCGCGCTCGATCCTTCGCCCGGACCGCTTCCTCCGCCCGGACCGCTTCCTCCGGTTCCGTGGCGACGGTGCACGCGGTGGTGAGGTCCCCGGCGGTCATGACCTCCCCGAGACATCCCCGGAGCGTAGGTGTGCCGACGGGGGTGCCGGATGGGCGGGCACCGCCGGGCCGATGGCGGCGCCCTGTCCCACGCCGGAGCCGTGGCAGGGCCGGGTCGCGTCGGGGCCGGTCATTCCGCGTCCAGGTCCCGGGCCAGCAGCTCCGCCAGCCTGTCCAGTGCGGTGGTGTCGTCTCCCTCGACGCAGAGCGTGACTTCCTCACCGTGCGCCACACCCAGTGACATGACGCGCAGGATGCTCGACGCGTCGACCGGCTCGGCGCCGTTCTTGGCGATCCTGACGTTCGTGCCGGCCGCGGCAGAGGCGAAGACGCGTGCGGGCCGGGCGTGCAGGCCGGAGGCGGAGGCGACGATGACGTTGCGGGTCCTCATGTGATGCTCCTTTGGTGTGCGGGGACCGGCCGAGGTGGCGCAGCCGGTGAAAGCGGTTGCGCCGCGCCCGGCGGGTCCGCCAGGGGATGCGGCGGTGCGGTGCCTCTGCGGGCGGCGGTCCCGGACCGCCGCCCGCAGAGGCCTCAGGCCCAGTCGTCGTCCCCGTCGGACGGTGTGGCGGCCTGCGCCGGGACCTCGAACCGGCCGAGTCCGGAGTGTCCGTCCTCGACGGCCGAGCGGATCAGTGCATCGACGGACTCTCCGCGGTCCCGCTCGCTGATGAAGGCGAGCAGCAGGGGCAGGTTGACCCCGTAGAGGATCTCGACGCCGTTCCTGGTGCCTCGGAGCTCGTTCATCACGTTGAACGGAGAGCCGCCCCGCAGGTCACAGAAGACGACGATCGCGTCATGGTCCTCGAGCGCGGCCAAGCCGCGAGTGAGGTTGTCCCTCAGCTGGGCGGCGGTGTCCGTCTCAGGGAAGTCGACTGCCCGCAGCCCGTCCTGGGGCCCCATGATCACTTCGATGGCGCCGACCAGGCCGCCGGCGAACCGGCCGTGGCCGGTGACCAGGATGCCGCAGGACGCCGCCCGGGGCTGGTCCCCGTTGTGGTTGCCCATAGTGATCAGTCCTGGTAGTGCCCGAAGCGGATCGGTACCGGATTCACGTTGGTGTCGATGTACACGTCCTTGCCGCCCTTTGCCGCCAGGAAGTGGAACGGCACCGCGTACAGCAGGGGAGCGAGGTAGGTGCTCACCTTGGTGGAGAAGACCAGGTCCCTCTCGTCGGCACCGTCGAAGTCGCGGCAGGTGATGACGTGGACGCCGGGGGCGTGCTCGCTGATCGCGTCGCGGATATTCACCATGCGCTCGAACTCGGCTTCGTCCGAGCCGATGATGAGCGTTGCGTGGTCGAACTTGAGCGCCATCGTCGGCCCGTGGACGTGTTCCTCGAGGAGGTTGCCGATCGTGGGGACGCGGAGCATCTCGGCGACCTTGAGCACGCCCTCCAGCATGGTGCCGTAGCCGATACCGTAGCCGAGGACGTTGATCCGGGAGCTGTGCAGCAGACCGCCGCGGTTGCGGTCGTACCACTCCTCGGCTTCCTTCAGCACCGTGTCGAACTGCGCCGCGAGGCCGCCGGCTTCGGCGATGGCCGCTTCGGCCTCAGTCGCGCCTATCGCGCCCACGGCCCTGGCCGTGGCGAAGGCCCAGAGGTACACGCTGAAGATGGACGCCGTGTAGCCCTTCGTCTCGGGACCCGTGAGTTCGAGTCCGACGAGGAGCGGCATGACCGTGTCGGCGATGGTCGAGATACGGCTCTTGGTGTCGCCGGTGAGGGCGAGGGTGCGGTATCCCCGCTGCTTCGCGTACCTCAGCGCCTCGCAGGTGGAGATCGAGGTGCCGGACTGGCTGACGCCCACCACGACGATGGACGACGGATCGGTATGCGCCGGGTCCAGGCCCGCACCGTGGTGGGTGAACTCGGTGGGGTAGGGGGCGACGCCCTCGACCTTGACGACGCGCGAGAAGAGCGACGCCGCCAGGACGGAGACGTTGAAGGACGTGCCGGAGCCGAGGAACACCACGCGGGAGACCGGAGCGGCCTGGAACGCCTTGACGAAGGGGGCGACGAACTCGTCCCGCGCCGCGAAGGCGTCCACCAGCATGTCCTGCTGGTCGCGTACGTTTCCCAGCACGGTCTGCTGGATCTCGGCTGCTTCTGCCATGTCAGTGCCCTTCGTTCATCTTGGTGACAGCCGCCGTGAGGTCTTCTCGGCGGGTGGTCGGGGTCGGCTGGAACGCCAGCGTGACCCCGAAGTTCAAAAGCCCCTGGAAAGCCGCGAGTTCTTCGTCGTTCGCGTAGGCCAGGTTGGCGACCTGCCGGGTGCCCGGGCGCCGCGACATGTTGCCCACGGTGATGGAGGGAAGCCGGTAGCCCAGTTCCTGCATCCGCAACAGGGGAATCGGGCCGACGGCCACGATCATCACGCGGATTCCGGCATCGATACCTCGTGACAGCTTCTCCGCGGCCTTGGCGGTGTCGAAGACGGAGAGCTTGCACTGTGGGGGACACGCGAAACGCAGGACTGCCTTGCGGTCCTCGTCGGCGGCGACGGCATCGTCGACGACGAGGAGGCGTTCCACCCCGAAGTGGGGGACCCAGAGGTTGGAGACCTGACCGTGAATCAGCCGGTCGTCAATGCGCACTTCTACGATGGCCATGTCGCCTCACTCCGCCGCGCCTGCGATGATGCCGAGCGCTCCGAGGAGAAATCCGCCGGCGATGACGATTCCGATGACGCCCATGACCGGGAGGCGCTTCTTGAGCAGCCACAGCACGCCCAGCGTGAAGGCGATGGGCAGGAGCGCCGGGAAGATCTGGTCCAGGTAGTCCTGGATCACGATGTGGTTCTTGGAGATGGTGAATTTCAGCGGCGAGGTGATGGGCACCCAGAAGGCGGTCATCGAACCCATCGCCATGGCGCCGACGATTCCGGCGCAGTAGGTGAACAGCTGCATGGTGTTCGCGCTGCCCATCGACCGCATGATCCCCTGCCCCTGGCTGTACCCGAATTTCAGGCTGTACCAGCGGGTGAGGAAGTTGGGGATGTTGAACACCACGAGCAGGACGATCGGCCCCAGCACACTGCCCTGCTGGGCGAAGCCGATGGCCAGGGACACGGCGAGGATCCGGAAGATTCCCCAGAAGAACGTGTCGCCGATGCCCGAGAGCGGACCCATCAGGGAGACCTTCACGGCGCTGATGGCCGTGGTGTCGAAGGTGGGATCCGCCTTGGCCTTCTCCTCCATGGCCACGGCGGTGCCCATGACCAGCGGCGACGGTGCCACCGTCATGTTGAAGGTCTCGAGGTGGCGGGACATGGCGTTCTTCAGCCCTGCCTCGTCATCGCGGTAGATCCTCTTCAACGAGGGAAGCATCGCGTAGAGGAAGCCGAGGCCTTCCATACGCTCGAAGTTGAAGGAGCCCAGCAGCGAGAAACTGCGCCAGAAGATGCTGCGGAATTCCTTCTTCGGTAGAGCCCGTACGTCGGGTTGCCGCTGCACATTGGCCATGGTTCAGTCCTCCCACTCGTTATCGGAGTTCGAGGTGGCGCCGTTGGCCATCGCGGGTACCGGTGCGCCCGTGGCGGGGACCGGCGACTGCCTGTTCTGCAGGTCGGTGTAGAGGGAGAAAACGATCAGGGCGATCGCGATCGCGATGGCCGCGATGCCCACCAGGGTGAGGTCGTGCCCCACGAAGGCCGCGGGGACGAAGCCCAGAATGAGGAAGGGGATCAGCTTCCGGGTCATGATGACGTCCAGAAGCATCGCGAAGCCCAGCGCCGGCAACAGGGCGGCGATTCCGGTGAGTCCGTGCTGGACCCAGCCGGGAATTCCGTTCACGACCGTCTTGATGCCGCCGGTGCCGTAATGCATCCCCAAGGCTGTGGGAACGGAAAACACCAGGAGGGCGATCAGCCCGCAGAGGTAGTGAATTCCGACGACGCCCCTGAGGTCGCCGCGTTCGATCTTCCGTTCCGCCCAGGGCATGAAGGCGGAGAAGCCGGACATCATCAGGGTGTGCACGAGCTGCATCAGCACGGCGACCGGTACCGCGAACAGCGTTGCGTCGGCGGCGCTTCCCCCTGTGGTGAGGGCCGCCGCCGCGCCGATGGTGCCGCCGACGCCGATGTCGATTTTCGGTGCCGCGCCGACGCCGGTGACGCCCATCCACATGAGCTGGAGCGTGGCGCCGATCATGAGGCCGTGGGAGACATCCCCGAGGATGAGGCCGACCAGGAAGCCCGTGACGATCGGCTCTCGGAATTTCATCTCTCCGAACCACGAACCGTCGAAGAACGTCAGAGCGGCAACGAGGCCGATCAGTATCGCCTGCATCAGAGACATAGGGCTCCCCTCCTTTCTGACGCGATGAAGACTGAAGGGGGAGAAGGCAAAGAGGTGCCGCACTCGGAGGAAGCCGAGTGTGAGGAGTGTTTTTGGGTATGCGGAGCCCAGGCGCCGGGAGTTGCGCCGGTAGGGGAGTAAACGGTGCCGCTAACGCGGCGGGCGGTTATGCGGTCTCGGGGTCACGGCGGTTGACGACGCGCAGCACACGCACATCACTACGCCACATCTCGTACGACCACCACAGAGGCTGGTGTTCCTGGTCGAAGAGGGGGCCGTCGAATCGCAGCCACGCCGTGTTCTGGGGCACCGCGTAGCGTTCAACGAGTGCTTCGGGCAGGGAAGCGGCAGAGACGTCGGTGATACCTGCGGAGATGTCCCTGCCGACCGCGCCGAACGCCTCCGCGACGGAACCCGTCCACTCCATCTCGTCCACAGGCCTGGGCAACCGCTCCGGGTCGAAGACATTGACGGCGTGGGTGAGGAGTTCGCCGTGGCTGACGTAGGCGCGTTCCACCTGCAGAACGGTGTCCGAGACACTGAGCCCGAAGGCTGTGGCCTCTTCCGGAAGCGGATCGCGCTCGGTGACACCGATCAACTCGATTCGGGGATCGTAGCCGAGGTCGCTCAGGAGCGCGGTGGTGGACTGGATCAAGTTCACCGAGCCCTGCACCACCACCGTGGCTCCCGGGAGGACGAAACGCCCGGCCCCGCGACGGACTCCGACGAGCCCCTCCTGCTCCAGAAGCCGGTAGGCCTCTCGGACAGTGGCACGGGAGACCCCGTAGATCTCGCAGCTCTCGGGTTCGGAGGGAAGTCGAGAGCCGACGGCGAGTGTGCCGTTCCTCATCTGGTCCCGCAGGTCATCGCGCACTTGTTGCGCCATGGAACGACGCTCAAGGGCCAGTCGAGTCCCTGCCACGATTCCCCACCTCCTGGTGCCTCTGCATCATAGGCGAACGGCTGAAGCAGACCTGGCAGGCATCAGGATGTCTGACAAGTTCGACTTAGATATGTCACGGGCGATACCCCCAGGTCAAGGGTTACCCGAGGGTCTCTTCGGCCGTATCTCGGTGTGTGTGATCAGCGGTAACCCGCCCGGGTTCCGCCGTACTGGTCAACTCCCGTATCGCTGGGCACGCTTGAGCGCGGCGGCTGCCGAGGGTGGCAGTCCGGCGTCGGCCAGGCGGCGATCCGTGCCCGGCATGAGTGCGATCACCGACTCCGGGCGGGCGCTACGCCGGGACAGCGCACCGCCCGCGGCGTGCGTCGCGGCGCGAGTGCAGCCGAGCCTCCTCGAGGTACGGCTTTGTGGGACGTCGCTGAAGAAACCGGCCCACCATCCTGGGTCGCTGCCGTCGACGGCGACCGGTGGCCGCTACCCGGCGCGGAGCCGGTGCCTTGTCGTCGACCAGCCACGAGCCGGGCAGCGCCGGGTCGAACTCAGGGATGTCGCGGTCGGCTGGGCAGCATGCGGGTCAGGGGCCAGGTCGATGATCATCCACGGGGCTGTCTCTTCGTGGAACGAGTGCCCGACGGGGTCGGTGCCGTTACCGTCGTCGAGGCTGAAGCCGGTCACGGTGATCGTCTCGGAGTCGTCGGCGACCGAGGCGAGCTGGTTTGCGCAGTGGGGGCAGAACCCGCGCCGCAGGTCGGCTGGCTGGCGTACCACGTCGGCTCGCCGCCGACGTACTCGGGGAGCTCGGCGCGGTAGGCGTGCCCGTCGGTGTTCCAGTCGAGCGGGCCCCGCGGCGGGACGTCTCCGGCGGCGTCGGCGAGCATCGTCACCACGTATGCGTTCTCGACCTCGGCGGCGAGTCCGGTCTCCTCGGCCAGTTCGCGCACCGCGGCCGCCTCGAATGATTCGGAACCGACGTTCTTGCCGCCGGGCAGTTCCCACATTCCCCGGCGCGAGCGGCCGAGCAGGACCCGGCCGGCCTCGTCGGTGACGACCGCGAGGGCGGCCGTCGCAGCCGGACCGGCGGGCGGTCGCTGCCGCTCCACCGCCCGGGTGCCGGTGTGGCACGGGCCGCGCAGGACCAGGACGGCAAGCTGGTCCGCCTCCAGCCGCTCGACCGTCTCCCAGCCCTCGGTGAGCAGACCGATCTCGTCCTCATCGAGAGCGATCCCGCGGCGCTCCTCAGGCGTGTGCTCGACCACTGGGGTGATGACGACGAGTGCGCCGCCGGGCCGCAGCCGCTCACCGAGCGCGTGCACGACGCTCATCCGCCTGGCCAGGAACGGGTACATCAGGCGCAGCGTGACCAGGTCGTATCCGTCCTCGTGGAGCGGTGCCGGGTCCTCGCGTTCAAGATCCAGGCACAGCCAGCGCACGCCGTCGACCGCGGCGTGCTCCGCTCGGGCACGCTCGAGTGCGCCCTCGGCGAAGTCCACGGCATCCACGGCGTAGCCGAGCGAGGCCAGGAACACCGCCAGCTCACCGGTGCCGCAGCCGGCGTCCAGCGCCCGGCCGCCCGCGGGGGCCGGTGCGTGCTCGGCGAGGAGGTCCTTCTCCTTGTCCCCGAGCCGCCGGAAGCCTTTCCCGGCGGCGTAGTGGTTGGACCAGTCGGCCTGCGTGTCTCCCACGGATCTCTCCCCCTGATACGTCAGCGGCGGGTAGTGCCGTGCTGCCGCGGCAGCACAATGGGCCCATACAAGGCGGAAGACGGTCCGGATTGACATGCCCAATAACGGCCACTGTAGGACCAATGCCAGTATTCCATCGCCTGGTTGACGAGCCCGGCCGTGGACAGCGCTGCCTTGAGGGTGGCCCGGTTCGTACGGGCCCGGTTGCCCAGGCCGACGGCGTCGGTGTAGCAGGCGCCGGCCGATTCCTCCGGTGACGCGTTGACCCGGGTTCCCATGTCCGGTTCGCGGCCCTGGTAGTCGACGGGGGTTACGTCGACGGCCGCGCCGGCGGAGTGCGGCGCGATCTCCGGAGGCGACACCAAGCGGCTGGCGGCCTCCCGGATCGCGGCGGCCTGCCAGTGCGGATGGGCGCGGGCCGGCTCGTCGGAGTACTCCTCGCAGTACCGTCGCTGCAGCGCCGTTAGCGACCCGCGTCTCCGCGCGGCCATCGTCGACCGCCTCGCCTTCAACGGCACCATCATCGATACCGGCGCCGACTCGTACCGTCTCGCCATCACCCGCGCATGAGCCGAGGAGCCCGCCAAGCCCGGCTGACCGCTGCCGCTGTCTGGCTCGGTGGTCAGCCGCCGGGGCGGCTGTCCACCTCCCCTTGAAACTGTCTCAGTTGGTCTGGTCGGCACGTGTGTGTCGGTCGGCTTCCTGGGCTGCATGCTCCAGTTGGCTCCGGTGGTTCTCCCACCATGCCGAGTCACCCGGCGCCATGCTGTCGTTGCCCTTGTTCATTCCCACGGCACCGTCCATGAGTTCCCGGATGATGTCGGCGTGGCCGGCGTGCCGGTGCGTGTCAGCGATCACGCGCACCACGGCGTGGTGCAACGTCACCTCGTCCCTGCCGCTGGGCCACCATGGCACCTTGCCGATCGTGTCCAGCGCCAGCGCCTCGAGCGTCGCATCCGCGTGGGTCCATGCTCGGCGGTAGAGTTCAACGATGTACTCGCGTGACTCGTCGGCGGTGACCCACATGTCCGCGTTCGGCTCGGCGCCGTCTTCCAGCCAGGGCAGCGGTTCACCGGACGGCCGTCCGAAGGTGTCGCCGAGGTAGCCCAGCTCTACGCTGGCCGCGTGCTTCACCAGGCCGAGAAGGTTTGTGCCGGTCGGCGTCGATGGGCGGCGGATGTCGTACTCCGAGAGCCCTTCGAGCTTCCATAGCAGGGCATCACGGGCGGACTGCAGATAAAAGTGAAGATCGGCTTTGGGGTCTGATGTGGTCATGGGGCCAGTCTGCCGCTTGCGTGGTCTCTGTCCATCTGGCGGCGTACCGGATCGTCTGACGCAACGAGCGAATCGGACAGGCGCGCCGTCGTTTCTCCTCGGCATTCGCGAGCCGCTTGATCACCAACTGCCTCCGCACCCCACCGACAGACGCTGTTCCTGGACATCAACGAAGCCAACCGGCCCTTCTGCTCCGGGGAATCACGAGAACCACGGCGTGAACGTGCAGGTCCCCGCTGACTCGGCAGGGGCAGCTGCTGTGGGCATCGCCCGCCCTCCCGGGCCGTCCGCGACGTCGAGGCCGCGCGTGTCCACGGCATGATTGACGCCCGGGGGATGCCGAGGTGGAGTGCCGGGCGGACAAGGGCTGCCGCGGTGCCGGCGGCACGGTATGCGTGCCTTTCGGGGGCGCTGGGAGATGCTCTCCGCAGGCCGGAAGGCTGCCGGTCGCTCACAGGTGAAGATCCGCACCCTCGTCGGACAAGCCGTGGCGACCCTGAAGTCCTGGCGATTCCTGCGGAAGCTCCGATACTCCGCCACCCCCGTATCACCAGCCTCGTCTAAGCCGTCCTCACTTTGCATCTGACCTACGTTAATTGAGGCTGGGGCTGCACGGGTTCAACGAGGACCTGGAGAAGGAGTACGGCGCTGCGGCGCCGTGCTGCTGTGGTCTGCGCTGCGGGTAGCGCAAGGGGGATTTCCTAGCTGCCGGGTAAGCAGGCGTCAGCGGTTTGTTAGCGGTGGGTTAGCCGATCGGCAGCGGCGGCGGGCAGGGTTGTTTCCAGGGAGGCGGAACGCACCACGGAAAGCGCACCGCGTCCCGGACATACATCGACCACCATCCCTGGGGGGATTCCATGTCGCGCAAGACCGCTGTCCGTCGCAGCCGTACCCGTACCGTCGCCGCCGCGTCGCTGATCGCCGCTGCCGCGCTCTCGCTCACCGCCTGCGGGGGTGGCGACTCCGACGCCAAGGGGAGCCCGTCCGCGGCCGCCTCGACCATCGCCCCGGGCGGTTCCGGGGGTTCCTCCGGCGGCTCCGGCGGGTCCGCGGGCGGTTCCGGCGCCGAGGTCGGCACCAAGGTGGGCATCGCGGCCGACGTCTCGGCGTCGGCGAAG